>NZ_JCANQV010000179.1:0-12166 GCF_059553635.1 Candidatus Streptomyces philanthi | reverse complement strand
ACAGAGTCACTGTTCCACATCAGCGTCCCGACACGGTCCTCGTCCCGACCCCCTCGACCACCCCGATCCGGCCGCCGCCGCCGACGCCGCGGGCACCGAGAACCTGCTGCGCTGCTGGCTCCGCGAGAACGACGTCCCCCGCCCGCCCGGCGACCACCTCCGCATCGACCTGCCCGCCAGCGCCACCGCCCTTCACGTCCCCGTCCGCTACTGGTCACCCACCGGCTGGCACCGCCTGGGCGCCCCCGCGCTCGACGGCGCCCCCGACGACGCCGCGCCCCTGGACGCCGTCACCCTCGCCGCCCTGCTGCGCCGGGAGGCCGCCCACGCCGCGGCGCCGGGCGGCGGGCGCTACGAGGGCGACGGCGCCGAACTCGTCGGACGGGTCGCCGAATCCGTCCGCACCACCGCCGTCCTCCTCGCCGACCGCCGCGACCGCCCGGCCGCCGACCAGCCCTCGCTGTTCCTGGACGGCGAGCAGTCCCTGCTCCTCGGCCACCCCCTGCACCCCACCCCCAAGAGCCGCGAGGGCCTCACCGAGGCCGAGACCCGCCGCTACTCGCCCGAACTCCGCGGCGCCTTCCCCCTCCACTGGATGGCCGTCCACCGCTCCGTCCTCGCCGCCGACTCCGCCTGGACCGAACGCGGCAGGGCCGTCACCGCCCCCCAGCTGGCGCTCCGCCTCACCGGCGGCGGCCTCCGCCTCCCCGAGGACACCGTCCCCCTGCCCCTGCACCCCTGGCAGGCCCGCGACCTGGCCACCCGCCCCGACGCCGCCCTTCTCCTCGACGCCGGACTCCTCCACGACCTCGGCCCCGCCGGCCCCCTGTGGTACCCCACCTCCTCCGTGCGCACCGTCCACCGCCCGGACGCCGACGCGATGCTCAAGCTCTCCCTCGGGCTGCGCATCACCAACTCCCGCCGCGAGAACCTCCGCAAGGAACTGCGGCGCGGCGTCGAGGTCCACCGGCTGCTGCGCACCGGCCTGTCCGACCAGTGGCAGGCCGCCCACCCCGGCTTCGACATCGTCCGCGACCCCGCCTACCTCGCCGTCGACGGCCTCGACGGCGCCCCCGTCCAGGGCCTGGACGCCGTCGTCCGCCACAACCCCTTCACCCCCGACGACGACGCCGTCTGCCTCGCCGGACTCCTCTCGCCCCGACCCTGGCCCGACCACCCCGCACTGCGCTCCCGGCTCGCCGACCTCGTCACCGCGCTCGGCGACCGCACCGGCCGGGGCACCGGCCCCGTCGCCACCGAGTGGTTCCTGCGCTACCTCGAAACCGTGGTGCGACCCGTCCTCTGGCTCGACGGCACCGCCGGCGTCGCCCTGGAGGCCCACCAGCAGAACACCCTCGTCCTGCTCGACAAGGACGGCTGGCCCGTCGGCGGCCGCTACCGCGACAACCAGGGCTACTACTACCGCGAGTCCCGGCGCGCCGACCTCGAACGCCGGCTGCCCGGCATCGGCGCCGACAGCGACACCTTCGTCGCCGACGACGTCACCGACGAACGGTTCGCCTACTACCTCGCCATCAACAACGTCCTCGGCCTCATCGGCGCCTTCGGCTCCCAGGGCCTGGTCCGGGAGGAGATCCTGCTCGCCGCGTTCCGGCGCTTCCTCGGCGAGGCCGCCGCCGCGCCACGGGAGCACCGCTCGCCGCTGCCCGAACGACTGCTGTCCACCCGCACGTTGCGCTGCAAGGCCAACCTCGCCACCCGGCTGCACGGCCTGGACGAACTCGTCGGACCCGTCGAGACTCAGTCCGTCTACGTCACCCTGACCAACCCTCTGGTCCCGTAGGACACCCACCGCCCCGAGGGCGCGACCTTGCGCCCCCGGGGCCCCGAGAGGAGAGCGCCGCCGTGCCAGCCACCGCCCCCGCCCCGGACCCCGACGACACCCGGCCGTCCGGCCCCGGGACCGGCACACCGGCCGCCGGACCCCTCCTCGACGACCTCGCCTCCTGGGGCCCGGCCGCCACCGGGGCCGGGCCCTTCGCCCTCGTCCCGGTCCGCCTCGAACGGGACCTTCCCCTGGTCACCGCCTGGATGAACGATCCGGCGGTCGCCGCGTTCTGGGAACTGGCCGGCCCCCCGGAGACCACCGCGGCCCATCTGCGCGCACAGCTCGACGGCGACGGACGCAGCGTCCCCTGCCTCGGCGTCCTCGACGGCGTCCCGATGAGCTACTGGGAGATCTACCGCGCCGACCTCGACCCGCTCGCCCGCCACTACCCGGCCCGCCCCCACGACACCGGCGTCCACCTGCTGCTCGGCGGCGCCCGCGACCGCGGCCGGGGCCTGGGTACCACCCTGCTGCGCGCCACCGCCGACCTCGTCCTCGACCACCGGCCGCGCTGCGCACGGGTCCTCGCCGAACCCGACGTGCGCAACACCCCCTCCGTCGCGGCGTTCCTGGGCGCCGGATTCCGCTACGACGACGAACTCGACCTGCCCGGCAAACGCGCGGCCCTGATGGTCCGCGACCGCGCCCACCGCCACCTGCTCTGACCCCGGGGCCGCCCGCGGCCCCCGGCCCGTTCCCCGTCCCCACCCGTCCGGCGCCGACCGGGGGCCGTCCCCGCCACCGGTCCGCCCCGCCGCGAGGAGAGTCCCGCCTTGTCGCCCGAACCCCGCCTCCCGCACGCCACCGCCTGGCAGCACGCCTCCCGCCGCCTTCTCGCCAAGATCCTCGCCGAATTCGCGTACGAGGAGATCCTCACCCCCGAGCCCGACGGCACCGGCCCCGACGGCACCCCCCGCTACCGCCTGCCCGTCACCGACGGCCTCGTCTACCGCTTCCACGCCCGCCGCGGCGCCTACGGCCACTGGCGCGTCGACCCCCGCTCGGTCACCCCCGACGGCGACGCCCTCCGCTTCCTCGCCCGGGCCCACGACACCCTCCTGGGCATGTCCGGCGACACCACCGGCCATCTGCTGCGCGAACTGACCGCCACCCTCGCCGCCGACACCCGGCTGGACGCCACCGCCCCGAGCGCCGCTGACCTCGCCGACCTGGACTACGCCGACCTCGAAGGACACCAGACCGGCCACCCCTGGCTCGTCGCCAACAAGGGCCGCCTCGGCTTCTCCGCCTCCGACGCGGCCCGCTGGGCACCGGAGGCCCGCACCCCGCACCGGCTGCCCTGGCTCGCCGCCCACCGCGACCTCGCCACCTACCGCGGCACCACCGCCCTCGCCACCCCCGACCGGCTCTACGACGACGAACTCACCCCCGCCGTCCGCGCCGCCTTCGCCCGCACCGTCACCGACGCGGGACGCGATGTGGCCGACTACCTCTACCTGCCCGTACACCCCTGGCAGTGGGACGAGACCATCGCGCCCCTCTTCGCCCCCCAGCTCGCCGACCGGTCACTGATCGCCCTGCCCACCGACGGCGACCCGCGCCTCCCGCAGCAGTCGATCCGCACCTTCCTCAACGTCGGCAGGCCCACCGCCCGGACGGTCAAACTCCCGCTGTCCATCCTCAACACCCTGGTCTGGCGCGGCCTGCCCACCGAACGCACCCTCGCCGCCCCCGCCGTCACCACCTGGGTCCAGGGCCTGCGCGACGCCGACCCGTACCTGCGCGACGAGACCCGGGTGATCCTCCTCGGCGAGACCGCCTCGGTCACCGTCGAGCACCCCCTCTACGACCGGCTGCCCGGCGTCCCCTACCAGTACCGCGAACTCCTCGGCTGCATCTGGCGCGAACCCGTCACCCGCCACCTCGACCCCGGGGAACGCGCCCGCACCCTCGCCTCCCTCCTCCAGACCGACCCGCACGGCCGCGCCCTGACCGCCGAACTGGTCCACCGCTCCGGCCTCGCCCCCCGCGACTGGCTCGCCCGCCTCTTCGCCGCCCTGCTGCCGCCCCTGCTGCACTTCCTCTACCGTTACGGCACGGTCTTCTCCCCGCACGGCGAGAACGCCATCGTGGTCTTCGACGACCGTGACGTCCCCGTCCGCCTGGCGGTCAAGGACTTCGTCGACGACGTCAACACCTGCGACCGGCCGCTGCCCGAACACGCGGACATGCCGGACGAGGTACGGGCCGTGCTGCTCACCGAACCCCCCGGCTTCCTCACCCAGTTCCTCCACTCCGGCCTGTTCATCGGGGTGTTCCGCTACCTCGCCCCGTTGTGCGAGGAGCAACTGGACGTCCCGGAGGGGGAGTTCTGGTCACTCGTCCGGGCGGAGATCGCCCGCCACCACCGCCGCTTCCCCGGCCTCGCCGAGCGCCACGCGCTCTTCGACCTCGGCACCCCCCGCATCGACCGGCTGTGCCTGAACCGCAACCGTCTGCACACCGACGGCTACCGCGACCGCGCCGAACGCCCGCACGCCACGGTGCACGGGAGTGTTGCCAACCCCCTGGCCGGGCCGTGAGCCCTCCGGTTGTCAGTGGTCACGCGTAGGCTGGCCACGCTATGACGAAGCCCTCCCTCCCCGATCTGCTGCACGCCGCCGTCTCGGCCGTCGGCGGCACCGAGCGCCCCGGCCAGGTGGCGATGGCCGAGGCCGTCGCCGAGGCCGTGGACGACGGCTCCCATCTGCTGGTGCAGGCCGGTACCGGCACCGGAAAGTCCCTCGGCTACCTCGTGCCGGCGCTGGCGCACGGCGAGCGCGTGGTGGTGGCGACGGCCACCCTCGCGCTCCAGCGCCAGCTCGTCGAACGCGACCTTCCGCGTACGGTCGAGGCGCTGCGTCCGCTGCTGCGCCGGCGGCCCGAGTTCGCCATGCTCAAGGGCCGCTCCAACTACCTGTGCCTGCACCGTCTGCACGAGGGCGCGCCGCAGGACGAGGAGGACGGCCTCTTCGACGTGTTCGAGCAGGCCACCCCCACCAGCAAGCTCGGCAAGGACCTGCTGCGGCTGCGGGACTGGGCGGACGAGACGGAGACCGGCGACCGCGACGCCCTCACCCCGGGCGTCTCGGACCGCGCCTGGGCCCAGGTGTCGGTCTCCTCCCGGGAGTGCCTGGGCGCCTCCAAGTGCCCCTACGGCGCGGAGTGCTTCGCGGAGGCGGCGCGGGAGCGCGCCAAGCTCGCCGAGGTCGTCGTCACCAACCACGCGCTGCTGGCGATCGACGCGATCGAGGGCGCCCCGGTGCTGCCGCAGCACGAGGTGCTGATCATCGACGAGGCCCATGAGCTGGTCTCCCGGGTCACCGGCGCGGCCACCGGCGAACTCACGCCGGGCCAGGTCAACCGCGCGGTCCGCCGCGCCGCCAAGCTCGTCGACGAGAAGGCCGCCGACCGGCTGCTGACCGCCGCCGAGACCTTCGAGCGGCTGATGGAGCTGGCCCTGCCCGGCCGGCTGGAGAAGATCCCCGAGGACCTGGGCGTGTGCCTGGCGGCGCTGCGGGACGCCGCCCGCGGGGTGATCACCGCGCTCGGCACCACCCGCGACCGGTCCGTGCAGGACGAGGACGCCGTCCGCAAGCAGGCCCTGGCCTCGGTGGAGAACGTCCACGCCGTCGCCGAGCGGATCGCGGCCGGCTCCGAGTACGACGTGGTCTGGTACGAGCGCCACGACCGCTTCGGGGCGTCCCTGCGGGTCGCTCCGCTGTCGGTCTCCGGGCTGCTGCGCGAGAAGCTGTTCGCGGACCGCTCGGTGGTGCTGACCTCGGCCACCCTCAAGCTCGGCGGTGACTTCAACGGCGTCGGCGCCTCGCTGGGCCTGCCGCCGGAGGGCACGCGGGGGGAGGACCTGCCGGTCTGGAAGGGCCTGGACGTCGGCTCGCCGTTCGACTACGCGAAGCAGGGCATCCTCTACGTCGCCCGGCATCTGTCGCCGCCCGGCCGGGAGGGCAGCCGCGGCGACATGCTGGACGAGCTGGCGGAGCTGATCGAGGCGGCGGGCGGCCGGACGCTCGGGCTGTTCTCCTCGATGCGGGGCGCCCAGGCCGCGGCCGAGGCGATGCGGGAGCGTCTGGACGTGCCGGTGCTGCTCCAGGGGGAGGAGACGCTGGGCGAGCTGATCCGGGCGTTCGCCGCGGACGCCCGTACCTGCCTGTTCGGGACGCTCTCGCTGTGGCAGGGCGTGGACGTGCCCGGGCCGAACTGCCAGCTGGTGGTGATGGACCGGGTGCCGTTCCCGCGTCCGGACGATCCGCTGATGAGCGCCCGGCAGAAGGCGGTGGAGGACGCCGGGGGCAACGGCTTCATGGCGGTGGCGGCGACCCATGCCGCGCTGCTGATGGCCCAGGGCGCGGGCCGTCTGGTGCGGGCCTCCGGCGACCGTGGTGTGGTCGCGGTCCTGGACCCGAGGGTGGAGCGCGCCCGCTACGGCTCGTTCCTCCGTGCCTCGATGCCCGGCTTCTGGTACACCACCGACCGCAACCAGGTGCGGCGGTCACTGGCCGCCATCGACGCGGCGGCGAAGGCCGGGGAGAAGTGACGGGGCGCGGGCCGGCGGGGCGTTACGGCCCCGCCCTCGAGCGGGGTGCGGGCACGGGAGAGCCCCGGAACCGGCGCAGTGGTCCCGGGGCTCGGATGTGAGGGCGGTCAGACCCGCCGCAGTACGGCCACCACCTTGCCCAGGATGGTGGCTTCGTCGCCGGGGATCGGCTGGTAGGCGGCATTGTGCGGCAGCAGCCACACATGCCCGTCCTCGCGCTTGAACCGCTTGACGGTCGCCTCGCCGTCCAGCATCGCGGCGACGATGTCGCCGTTCTCGGCGACCGGCTGGCGGCGGACGGTGACCCAGTCGCCGTCGCAGATCGCGGCCTCGATCATGGAGTCGCCGACGACCTTGAGGACGAAGAGTTCACCGTCGCCGACGAGCTGCCGGGGGAGCGGGAAGACGTCCTCGACCGATTCCTCGGCGAGGATCGGTCCGCCGGCGGCGATCCGGCCGACGAGCGGGACGTAGGAGGCGGCGGGCTTGCCCGCGGTCTCCGTGGTCGTGGTGGCGGGCTGGTCGGAGGCGCGGACCTCGTAGGCGCGGGGGCGGTGCGGGTCGCGGCGGAGGAAGCCCTTGCGCTCCAGCGCCATCAGCTGGTGGGCGACGGACGAGGTGCTGGAGAGCCCCACCGCCTGGCCGATCTCCCGCATGGACGGCGGGTAGCCGCGGCGCTGCACGGAGTCCCGGATCACCTCGATCACCCGGCGCTGCCGGTCGGTGAGCCCCGAGCTGTCGGCCCGGATACCGGGTGGACGGCCCGGCAGGGCGCGGGCGGGCTTCTGCTCCTCGGAGGCCAACGTGGCGTCGTCCATCGGTGTGTTCCGCGTCGTTTGAGGACGCTCGAACCGGCTCTGGGAGTGGCTTGGTGCGGTGATGGTCGCGCTGTCTGCGGTGGTGGTCACGTCGGCCCCTCTCGGAATGTTCTCCCTAGCTAGCCAACGGTAGTTGCTTTCGAAAGGTTGCGCCAAACACACGTTCGAGTGAAAAATCGATGATTGCCTGACCTGGTCATGCAACAGGGTGTATAGGGATAACCCCGAACGGCAATTCGGTAGCGTACGGTACGCTTTCGCCCGCGTTTCCCCTTCCGGTCCTCCTGTCCGGAATTTCCGGCCACTTCCCGCCGCGGCACCCGCTGTGACATCCGTCTCCCGGGCCTCCGCGCCCGTACGCGCCGGACCCCGTACGGGCCGTCCGGAGCGGCCCGCGGGGGCGCCCGTACGCCGTCGCGGATTCTGTCATCCGCGGCCCGGCGCCGCGTCCGGCCGGCCGCGTCCCGTACCCTCGTGAGCGCCTCCGAGAGGTGCCGCCGCCGCGACACGCGGTAGGCGCTCATGAGCGCCCGGACACCACATCTAGTGCTTGGATGGCGTCAACCACCTACAAGTTGTGGTGCCTGGTCCGGCGTGGGTCGGGGATCGCCTATGCTGGTGGCTGCTCCGAACGGACCACAGGGACCGCCCGGAGACGATCTCGCCGTACCCCGGGACGACCCGGGTGCGTCCGTTCCGAGGGTGAGGAGGGTGGAGCCGTGCACTGCCCCTTCTGCAGGCACCCGGACAGCCGAGTGGTCGACAGTCGCACCACCGACGACGGCACCTCGATCCGCAGGCGCCGCCAGTGCCCCGACTGCTCCCGCCGTTTCACGACCATCGAGACGGCATCGCTGATGGTGATCAAGCGGTGCGGGGTCACCGAGCCGTTCAGCCGCAACAAGGTCATCGCGGGGGTGCGCAAGGCGTGCCAGGGCCGCCCGGTCACCGAGGACGCCCTCGCCAAGCTCGGCCAGCGGGTCGAGGAGGCGGTGCGCGCCACCGGCAGCGCCGAGCTGTCCACCCACGACGTCGGGCTCGCCATACTGGGCCCCCTGCGGGAACTCGACCTCGTCGCGTACCTGCGGTTCGCGTCCGTGTACCGGGCGTTCGATTCACTTGAGGACTTCGAGGCGGCCATCGCCGAGCTGCGGGAGCAGCGCGAGCAGGGACCGCCCGAGCAGGGCTGCGGGAAGGACGGTGCGAGCGGCGGCGCCGCGCCCGTTCCTGTGCCCGCCACCGCCGCCGACTGAGTTCGGCGCGCATCCGAGAGCCGGCCGGGGCCGTGCAGGGCGTCCCGGTCCGGACAGACATACACCGTGCCACGGGAAGAAGTGCGCACACATGGGCGTTTTCGCCCGTATCAGGGAGGCGGAATGACAGAGACGACGAGCGGCCCGACACGCGGCTCCCGCGCCAAGGGCAGCAAGGCGAACAAGGGCCTGCGCATCGAGCGCATCCACACCACCCCCGGCGTGCATCCGTACGACGAGGTGGAGTGGGCACGCCGTGACGTCGTCATGACCAACTGGCGCGACGGCTCGGTCAACTTCGAGCAGCGTGGCGTCGAGTTCCCCGACTTCTGGTCGGTGAACGCGGTCAACATCGTCACCAGCAAGTACTTCCGCGGCGCGGTGGGCTCGCCGTCCCGTGAGTCGAGCCTGAAGCAGCTGATCGACCGGGTCGTCAAGACGTACCGCAAGGGCGGCGAGGACAACGGCTACTTCGCCTCCCCGGCGGACGCCGAGATCTTTGAGCACGAACTGGCGTACGCCCTGCTCCACCAGGTCTTCAGCTTCAACTCCCCGGTGTGGTTCAACGTCGGCACGGCGCAGCCGCAGCAGGTCAGCGCCTG
Organism: Candidatus Streptomyces philanthi; assembly: GCF_059553635.1. Lineage (NCBI taxonomy): Bacteria > Bacillati > Actinomycetota > Actinomycetes > Kitasatosporales > Streptomycetaceae > Streptomyces > Candidatus Streptomyces philanthi. The sequence goes on along the minus strand of NZ_JCANQV010000179.1, from coordinate 3,089 downwards.
CTTCATCCTGTCCGTCGACGACTCCATGGAGTCGATCCTCGACTGGTACAAGGAAGAGGGGATGATCTTCAAGGGCGGCTCCGGCGCCGGCCTGAACCTCTCCCGCATCCGCTCCTCCAAGGAGCTCCTCTCCTCCGGCGGCAACGCCTCCGGCCCGGTCTCCTTCATGCGCGGCGCCGACGCGTCGGCCGGAACGATCAAGTCGGGCGGCGCCACCCGCCGCGCGGCCAAGATGGTCGTCCTCGACGTCGACCACCCGGACGTCGAGGCGTTCATCGAGACCAAGGTCAAGGAGGAGGAGAAGATCCGCGCGCTGCGCGACGCGGGCTTCGACATGGACCTGGGCGGCGACGACATCACGTCCGTCCAGTACCAGAACGCCAACAACTCCGTCCGCGTCAACGACGAGTTCATGCGGGCCGTCGAGGCCGGCGGGAAGTTCGGGCTGCGCGGCCGGCTGACCGGCGAGGTCATCGAGGAGGTCGAGGCCAAGGGCCTCTTCCGCAAGATGGCCGAGGCCGCCTGGGCCTGCGCCGACCCCGGCATCCAGTACGACGACACCATCAACCACTGGCACACCTCGCCGGAGTCGGGCCGGATCACCGCGTCCAACCCGTGCAGCGAGTACATGCACCTGGACAACTCCTCGTGCAACCTCGCCTCTCTCAACCTGATGAAGTTCCTCCGCGACGACGACCAGGGCAACCAGTCGTTCGACGCCGAGCGTTTCGCCAAGGTCGTCGAGCTGGTCATCACCGCGATGGACATCTCCATCTGCTTCGCGGACTTCCCCACCGAGAAGATCGGTGAGACCACCCGCGCCTTCCGCCAGCTGGGCATCGGCTACGCCAACCTCGGCGCCCTGCTGATGGCCACCGGCCACGCCTACGACTCCGACGGCGGCCGCGCCCTCGCCGGTGCCATCACCTCCCTGATGACCGGCACCTCCTACAAGCGCTCCGCCGAGCTGGCCGCGGTCGTCGGCCCGTACGACGGCTACGCCCGCAACGCCGACGCCCACAAGCGCGTCATGAAGCAGCACAGCGACGCCAACGGTGCCGCGGTGCGCATGGACGACCTCGACACCCCGGTGTGGGCCGCGGCCACCGAGGCGTGGCAGGACGTGCTCCGCCTCGGCGAGAAGAACGGGTTCCGCAACGCCCAGGCGTCGGTGCTGGCCCCGACCGGCACCATCGGCCTGATGATGGACTGCGACACCACGGGCGTCGAGCCGGACCTGGCGCTGGTCAAGTTCAAGAAGCTGGTCGGCGGCGGCTCCATGCAGATCGTGAACAACACGGTCCCCAAGGCGCTCAAGCGGCTCGGCTACCAGCCCGAGCAGATCGAGGCGATCGTCGACCACATCGCCGAGCACGGCAATGTGATCGACGCCCCCGGCCTGAAGACCGAGCACTACGAGGTCTTCGACTGCGCCATGGGCGAGCGCTCCATCTCCCCGATGGGTCACGTCCGCATGATGGCCGCCGCGCAGCCCTTCCTGTCCGGCGCCATCTCCAAGACGGTCAACGTGCCGGAGTCGGCCACCGTCGAGGAGATCGAGGACGTCTACTTCCAGGGCTGGAAGCTCGGCCTGAAGGCGCTGGCGATCTACCGCGACAACTGCAAGGTCGGCCAGCCGCTCTCCGCCAAGAAGAAGGAGGAGGAGAAGAAGGCCGAGGCCCCCGCCGAGACCCAGAAGGTCGTCGAGTACCGCCCGGTCCGCCGCCGTCTGCCCAAGGGCCGCCCCGGCATCACCACCTCCTTCACGGTCGGCGGCGCCGAGGGCTACATGACCGCCAATTCCTACCCGGACGACGGTCTGGGCGAGGTCTTCCTGAAGATGTCCAAGCAGGGCTCGACCCTCGCGGGCATGATGGACGCCTTCTCCATCGCGGTCTCGGTCGGCCTCCAGTACGGCGTGCCGCTGGAGACCTACGTCTCGAAGTTCACCAACATGCGCTTCGAGCCGGCCGGTATGACCGACGACCCGGACGTGCGGATGGCGCAGTCGATCGTCGACTACATCTTCCGCCGCCTGGCGCTGGACTTCCTGCCCTTCGAGACCCGCTCCGCCCTCGGCATCCACTCCGTCGAGGAGCGCCAGCGCCACCTGGAGACCGGTTCGTACGAGCCCGTCGAGGACGAGGTCGACGTGGAGGGACTGGCCCAGTCCGCGCCGCGCCAGATCGAGGCCCCGAAGCCCGTTCCGGCGCCGAAGGCCGCCGAGGAGACCCCCGTCCCGAAGCAGGCGCACACCAACGCCGAGCTCGTCGAGATGCAGCTGGGCATCAACGCCGACGCCCCGCTGTGCTTCTCCTGCGGCACCAAGATGCAGCGCGCCGGCAGCTGCTACCTGTGCGAGGGCTGCGGTTCGACCAGCGGTTGCAGCTGACCCGGGGATCACCCAGGTCCGCTGAGGTCTGAGGAGTCCCGCTGAGGTGGGAGGCCCCTTCGGGGGTCTCCCACCTCTTCGCTTTCCGGTCGGGCGCCGACCTCGCGCCGCGTGCCGGTGGTGAGCGCCGCGTACAGCGCGGCGGCGGCCAGCTGGGTGGCGGCGACGGCCAGCAGGAGGACGGGCGCGGGGAGGTGCGCGGCGACGCCGGTGAGGGCCGCGCCGCAGGCCGCCGCGGTGATCTTCAGACCCGCGCCCACGGTGAAGACCTGGGTGCGGACGCGGGGCGGGGCATGATCGGCCCGGATGCGGAGCGTCGCGGTCAGCAGCGGACCGTCGCAGAACCCGGCCAGCGCGAACAGCGTCAGGAACCCGGCCGGGGACGGCACCGCGGCGGCGGCCGCCAGCGCCAGACCCGTCCCCGCCAGCCCGTACAGGGCGAGACGCCGCGACGGCACCGGGCGCCGCCACCGGGCCACGGCCAGGGAACCGGCGAGCGCGCCGGCCCCGAAGGCCGCCATCGCGAAGCCCTCCGTGCCCGCCTGGCCCCGGCTCCCGGCGAGCAGCACGGTGACGGCCGGCAGGGCCCCGGCACCGACGAACGCCAGACAGGTCGCGGCGGTGATCGCCCGCAGCGCGGGCACACGCCACACGGCGGCCAGACCCCCGGCCAGATCGGAACGGAACGTCCCGGACG
>NZ_JCANQV010000178.1:0-12181 GCF_059553635.1 Candidatus Streptomyces philanthi | reverse complement strand
GGGGGCCCCGGTCCGCCGTCCGGGACGGACCGGGGCCCCCGCCGGCCATGGCCGGGCCGGACGGAACGGGCACGGACCCCCGGATTGTCGGTGGTGGTCAGTAGGGTGGTGGTCATGGCAGACCCCAGCAGCTACCGACCCAAGCCGGGACAGATCCCCGACTCGCCGGGGGTCTACAGGTTCCGGGACGAGCACGGCCGCGTCATCTACGTCGGCAAGGCCAAGAGCCTGCGCCAGCGCCTGGCCAACTACTTCCAGGACCTCGCCGGCCTCCACCCCCGTACCCGCACCATGGTCACCACCGCCGCCTCCGTGGAATGGACCGTGGTCACCACCGAGGTCGAGGCGCTCCAGCTCGAATACAGCTGGATCAAGGAGTTCGACCCCCGCTTCAACGTCAAGTACCGCGACGACAAGAGCTACCCGTACCTCGCGGTCACCCTGAACGAGGAGTTCCCCCGCGTCCAGGTCATGCGCGGCGCCAAGAAGAAGGGCGTGCGCTACTTCGGCCCCTACGGCCACGCCTGGGCCATCCGCGAGACCGTCGACCTGATGCTCCGCGTCTTCCCCGTCCGCACCTGCTCCGCCGGTGTCTTCAAGCGCTCCGCGCAGATCGGCCGCCCCTGCCTGCTCGGCTACATCGGCAAGTGCTCCGCGCCCTGCGTCGGCCGGGTCTCCGCCGAGGAGCACCGCGAACTCGCCGAGCAGTTCTGCGACTTCATGGCCGGCCGCACCGGCGCCCATCTGCGCCGTCTGGAGCGCGCGATGCAGGAGGCCGCCGAGGAGATGGAGTACGAGAGGGCCGCCCGGCTGCGGGACGACATAGGCGCGCTCAGACGGGCGATGGAGAAGAGCGCGGTGGTGCTCGCCGACGCCACCGACGCCGATCTGATCGCCGTCGCCGAGGACGAGCTGGAGGCCGCCGTACAGATCTTCCACGTCCGCGGCGGCCGGGTCCGCGGCCAGCGCGGCTGGGTCACCGACAAGGTCGAGGCCGTCACCACCGCCGGCCTCGTCGAACACGCCCTCCAGCAGCTCTACGGCGAGGAGAAGGGCGACGCCGTCCCCAAGGAGGTGCTGGTCCCCGCGCTGCCCGAGCCCGCCGAACCCGTCCAGCAGTGGCTCTCCGACCGCCGCGGCTCCCAGGTCTCCCTGCGCGTCCCCCAGCGCGGCGACAAGAAGGACCTGATGGCGACGGTCGGCCGCAACGCCCAGCAGGCCCTCGCCCTGCACAAGACCAAGCGCGCCTCCGACCTCACCACCCGCTCCCGCGCCCTGGAGGAGATCGCCCGAGCCCTGGACCTGGACTCGGTGCCGCTGCGCATCGAGTGCTTCGACATCTCCCATCTCCAGGGCGAGGACGTCGTCGCCTCCATGGTCGTCTTCGAGGACGGCCTCGCCCGCAAGAGCGAGTACCGCCGCTTCCAGATCAAGGGCTTCGAGGGCCAGGACGACGTCCGCTCGATGCACGAGGTCATCGGCCGCCGCTTCAAGCGCTACCTCCAGGAGAAGCAGCGGACCGGCGAATGGGCCGGCGAGCCGGACGGCACGGACGCGCCCGGCCCCGAACTCACCGACGAGGACGGCCGCCCCAAGCGCTTCGCCTACCCGCCCCAGCTCGTCGTCGTCGACGGCGGAGCCCCCCAGGTCGCCGCCGCCCGCCGCGCCCTCGACGAACTCGGCATCGACGACGTCGCGGTCTGCGGCCTCGCCAAGCGGCTGGAGGAGGTCTGGCTGCCCGATGACGACGACCCGGTCGTCCTGCCGCGCAGCAGCGAGGGCCTCTACCTCCTCCAGCGGGTCCGCGACGAGGCCCACCGCTTCGCCATCGGCTACCAGCGCGGCAAGCGCGCCAAGCGGCTGAAGTCCTCCCCGCTGGACTCCGTCGCGGGCCTGGGGGAGACCCGCCGCAAGGCGCTGATCAAGCACTTCGGCTCGCTGAAGAAGCTGCGCGCCGCGACCCTCGACGAGATCTGCGAGGTCCCGGGCATCGGCCGCAGGACCGCCGAGACGGTCCTCGCGGCGCTGGCCGCCGCCGCACCGGCGGGTCCCGCGGTGAACACCGCCACAGGAGAGATCATGGAGGATGACGGGGCCGCACCGGCCGCGTCACCGCCGGAACGGGGGCAGGACAGATGAGTACACCGCACGAAACGCAGGGAACCGAGAGAGACGGTGCACAGGTGAGTACGGGCACGATGCGCGAGTCCGACCAGGGAGAGAGCGCCGCGATCCCCGAGTTGGTGATCATCTCGGGCATGTCCGGCGCCGGCCGGAGCACGGCGGCCAAGTGCCTGGAGGACCTCGGCTGGTTCGTCGTCGACAACATCCCGCCCGAGCTGATCCCCCCGATGGTCGACCTGGGCGCCCGCTCCCAGGGCAATGTCGCCAAGATCGCCGTCGTCGTCGACGTCCGCGGCCGCCGCTTCTTCGACAACCTCAAGGAGTCCCTGGCCACCCTCGACGCCCAGAACGTCAAGCGCCGCATCGTCTTCCTGGAGTCCTCCGACGACGCCCTGGTCCGCCGCTTCGAATCGGTGCGCCGCCCGCACCCGCTCCAGGGCGACGGCCGGATCGTCGACGGCATCGCCGCCGAACGTGATCTGCTGCGCGAACTGCGCGGCGACGCCGACCTGGTGATCGACACCTCCAGCCTCAACGTCCACGAGCTGCGCGCCAAGATGGACGCCCAGTTCGCCGGCGAGGAGGTGCCCGAGCTGCGCGCCACGGTCATGTCCTTCGGCTTCAAGTACGGCCTGCCGGTCGACGCCGACATGGTCGTCGACTGCCGCTTCATCCCCAACCCGCACTGGGTGCCCGAGCTGCGCCCCTTCACCGGTCTGAACGAAGAGGTCTCCGACTACGTCTTCCACCAGCCCGGCACCAAGGAGTTCCTGGACGGCTACGCCGAGCTGCTGCGGATCGTCGCCGAGGGCTACCGCCGCGAGGGCAAGCGCTATGTGACCATCGCCGTCGGCTGCACGGGCGGCAAGCACCGCAGCGTGGCGATGTCCGAGAAGCTTGCCCGCAGGCTGGTCGCCGAAGGTGTGGAGACCGTCGTCGTCCACCGGGACATGGGGCGCGAGTGACCGGGCGTGCGGTGCGGCTGCGCCGGGTCCGCACCCTGGTGCCCGGCAGCCGCGCGAAGAGGGGTGCCACCCCCAAGGTGGTGGCACTGGGCGGGGGCATGGGCCTGTCCGCCTCGCTCGCCGCGCTGCGGCGGATCACCCGCGACCTGACCGCCGTGGTCACGGTCGCCGACGACGGCGGCTCCAGCGGCCGGCTCCGCGACGAGCTGGGCGTCCTGCCGCCCGGCGACCTGCGCAAAGCGCTCGCCGCGCTCTGCGGCGACGACGACTGGGGCCAGACCTGGGCCCGGGTGATCCAGCACCGCTTCAAGAGCGGCGGCGAACTCCACGACCACGCCGTCGGCAATCTGCTGATCGTCGCCCTGTGGGAACAGCTCGGCGACCCCGTACAGGCACTGGACCTGGTCGGCAGGCTGCTGGGCGCCCATGGCCGGGTGCTGCCCATGTCGGCGGTGCCCCTGGAGCTCCAGGCCCAGGTCAAGGGCCATCACAAGGGCCGCCCCGACGAGGTCGCCACGGTCCGAGGCCAGGCGACGGTCGCGCTCACCCGTGGTGAGGTGCAGTCCGTCCATGTGGTCCCCGAGGACCCGCCGGCCGTCCCCGAGGTGGTCGCCGCGGTCCGTGACGCCGACTGGGTGGTGCTCGGCCCCGGCTCGTGGTTCTCCTCCGTCATCCCCCATCTGCTGGTGCCCGAGCTGCGTACGGCGCTGGAGGAGACCCAGGCCCGCAAGGTCCTCTCGCTGAACCTCGCCCCCCAGCCGGGCGAAACCGACGGCTTCTCCCCGCAGCGTCATTTGGAGGTTTTGGCCCGACACGCCCCTAAACTCGCCTTCGACGTGGTGCTGGCCGACCGGGACGCCGTGCCCGACACCGAAGGTCTGACGACTGCCGCCAAGCAGCTCGTCGGCAGCGAGGTCGAGCTGGCCGCGGTCGCCGCCCGCGGCGGCGACTCCCGGTCCCCGGCCGGCGGCGTTTCCGCCCGGCACGACCCCGAGCTGCTGGCCGCCGCGTACGACCGTATTTTTCGGATGCATGGAAGGATCGGCCCATGGCGATGACGGCAGCGGTGAAGGACGAAATCTCCCGGCTCCCCGTCACCCGGACCTGCTGCCGGAAGTCGGAGGTCTCGTCCGTCCTGCGGTTCGCTGGCGGCCTGCACCTGGTCAGCGGGCGCATCGTCATCGAGGCGGAGCTGGACACCGGCATCGCCGCGCGGCGGCTGCGCAAGGACGTGCTGGAGATCTTCGGACACTCCTCCGACCTGGTGGTGATGGCCCCCGGCGGGCTGCGGCGCGGCAGCCGCTACGTGGTGCGGGTGGTGGCCGGCGGTGACCAGCTCGCCCGGCAGACCGGCCTGGTCGACGGGCGCGGCCGCCCCATCCGGGGCCTGCCCCCGCAGGTCGTCTCCGGCGCGACCTGCGACGCCGAGGCGGCCTGGCGCGGCGCCTTCCTGGCCCACGGTTCGCTCACCGAACCGGGCCGCTCCTCCTCCCTGGAGGTCACCTGCCCCGGCCCCGAGGCGGCACTGGCCCTGGTGGGCGCCGCGCGTCGGCTCGGCATCGGCGCCAAGGCACGCGAGGTGCGCGGGGTGGACCGTGTCGTGGTCCGCGACGGTGACGCGATCGGTGCGCTGCTGACGCGGCTGGGCGCCCATGAGTCGGTGCTGGCGTGGGAGGAGCGGCGGATGCGCCGCGAGGTGCGGGCCACGGCCAACCGCCTCGCCAACTTCGACGACGCCAACCTGCGCCGCTCGGCGCGCGCCGCGGTCGCCGCCGGGGCCCGGGTCTCGCGCGCCCTGGAGATCCTGGGCGAGGAGGTCCCCGAGCACCTCGCGGCCGCCGGCCGGCTGCGCATGGAGCACAAGCAGGCGTCGCTGGAGGAGCTGGGCGCCCTCGCCGATCCGCCGCTGACGAAGGACGCCGTCGCCGGCCGCATCCGCCGGCTGCTGGCGATGGCCGACAAGCGGGCCCAGGACCTGGGCATCCCCGGCACCGAGTCCAACCTCACCGAGGAGATGGCCGAGGGCGTCGTCGGCTGACCGCCCCTGCCCGTCCCCTCGCGCCCCCGGCCACCGTCAGGTACCGGGGGCGCGGTGCGTTCGGAACCGGCCACGGGTGTCCGGAACAGGCCCTATGTCAAATGAGTACAAGGGGCGTCATATGAGTGTCGAATGAGTGCGGGGAGCGTCATATGAGTACGGAGTGCGGCCCGATGTCAATGTCACGTGCGTCTCGTATTGGAGGTAGGGTCGGAGGCGGTCGGGGACAACCCATACAGCTCGCCGGTCTCTGACCGGCGTACCAACGAGGAGATCGGTTCGTGACGATCCGCGTAGGCATCAACGGCTTCGGCCGCATCGGGCGCAACTACTTCCGCGCGCTGCTGGAGCAGGGTGCGGACATCGAGATCGTGGCTGTCAACGACCTGGGTGACACCGCGACCACCGCGCACCTGCTCAAGTACGACACCATCCTCGGCCGCCTCAAGGCCGAGGTGACGCACACCGCCGACACCATCACCGTCGACGGTCACGTCATCAAGGTGCTGTCCGAGCGCAACCCGGCCGACATTCCCTGGGGCGAGCTGGGCGTCGACATCGTCATCGAGTCGACCGGCATCTTCACCAAGCGCGAGGACGCCGCCAAGCACCTCGCGGGCGGCGCGAAGAAGGTCCTCATCTCGGCCCCGGCCAAGGACGAGGACATCACCATCGTGATGGGCGTCAACGAGGACAAGTACGACGCGGCCCGCCACGACGTCATCTCGAACGCCTCCTGCACCACCAACTGTGTGGCGCCCATGGCCAAGGTCCTGGACGAGAACTTCGGCATCGTCAAGGGCCTGATGACCACGGTCCACGCCTACACGAACGACCAGCGCATCCTGGACTTCCCGCACAAGGACCTGCGCCGCGCCCGCGCCGCCGCGGAGAACATCATCCCGACCTCCACCGGTGCCGCCAAGGCCACCGCGCTGGTCCTCCCGCAGCTCAAGGGCAAGCTGGACGGCATCGCCATGCGCGTCCCGGTCCCCACCGGCTCGGTCACCGACCTGGTCGTGGAGCTGGACCGCGAGGTCTCCAAGGAAGAGATCAACGCCGCCTTCCAGAAGGCCTCCGAGGGCGGGCTCAAGGGCATCCTGGAGTACACGGAGGACCCGATCGTCTCCTCCGACATCGTCAACTTCCCGGCTTCCTGCACCTTCGACTCCTCTCTGACGATGTCGCAGGGCAAGCAGGTCAAGATCGTCGGATGGTACGACAACGAGTGGGGCTACTCCAACCGCCTGGTCGACCTGACCGTTTTCGTGGGTGGCAAACTCTGATCGCTGTCCGAGCACGGCACGAGAAGTGAGGACGGGGCCCGTACGACGCGACGACGCGGCGTACGGGCCCCGTTCCATGACGCACCTCACGCAACGGAGTCACTTCCTATGAAGACGATCGACCATCTCATCGCGGACGGGATCGCGGGCAAGCGGGTCTTCGTCCGCGCCGACCTGAACGTGCCGCTGGACGGCACGACCATCACCGACGACGGCCGCATCCGCGCCGTCCAGCCGACGATCGCCAAGCTCGCCCAGCACGGCGCCAAGGTCATCGTCGCCTCGCACCTGGGCCGCCCCAAGGGCGCACCGGACCCGGCCTTCTCCCTCGCCCCCGCCGCCGCCCGCCTCGGCGAACTGCTCGGGCGCGATGTGGCGTTCGCCACCGACACCGTCGGCGACTCGGCCCGCGCCGTCGTCGGCGCGCTGGGCGACGGCGCGGTGGCCGTCCTGGAGAACCTGCGCTTCAACCCCGGCGAGACCAGCAAGGACGACGCCGAGCGCGGCGCCTTCGCCGACCGCCTCGCCGAACTCGCCGATGTGTACGTGGGCGACGGCTTCGGCGCCGTCCACCGCAAGCACGCCTCCGTGTACGACCTCCCGGCGCGCCTGCCGCACGCCGCCGGCGACCTGATCGCCACCGAGGTCGGCGTGCTGAAGAAGCTCACCGAGGACGTCAAGCGCCCCTACGTCGTCGTGCTCGGCGGCGCCAAGGTCTCCGACAAGCTCGGCGTCATCGACCACCTGCTGGACAAGGCCGACCGCATCCTGGTCGGCGGCGGCATGGCGTACACCTTCCTCAAGGCCCAGGGCCACGAGGTCGGCATCTCGCTGCTCCAGGAGGACCAGATCCCGGCCTGCCGGGAGTACCTGGCCCGTGCCGAGGCGCGCGGCGTGGAGTTCGTCCTCCCCGTCGACGTGCTGGTCTCCGCCGACTTCCCGGACCTGAGGACCAAGGCCCCGGCCCACCCGGCCACCGTCGCCGCCGACGCGATCCCGGCCGACCAGGAGGGCCTGGACATCGGTCCGGAAACCCGCAAGCTGTACGCCTCGAAGCTCGCCGACGCGGCCACCGTCTTCTGGAACGGCCCGATGGGCGTCTTCGAACACCCCGACTACGCGAACGGCACCAAGGCCGTCGCGCAGGGACTGCTGGACTCGGCCGCTTTCACCGTCGTCGGCGGCGGTGACAGCGCCGCGGCGGTCCGCCTTCTCGGCTTCGACGAGAATGCTTTCGGCCACATTTCGACCGGCGGCGGCGCCAGCCTCGAATACCTCGAGGGCAAGACGCTCCCCGGCCTCGCCGCTCTGGAGGACTGAACAACCGTGACGGAACGTACCCCGCTGATGGCGGGCAACTGGAAGATGAACCTCAACCACCTTGAGGCCATCGCCCATGTCCAGAAGCTCGCCTTCGCGCTCACCGAGAAGGACCACGAGGCCGTGGAGGTGGCGGTGCTGCCGCCCTTCACCGACCTCCGTTCGGTGCAGACGCTGGTCGACGGCGACAAGCTGAAGATCAAGTACGGCGCCCAGGACATCTCGGCCCACGACGCCGGCGCCTACACCGGAGAGATCTCCGGTCCGATGCTCGCCAAGCTCAAGTGCACCTATGTCGCCATCGGGCACAGCGAGCGCCGCCAGTACCACGGCGAGAACGAGGAGACCTGCAACGCCAAGGTCAAGGCCGCCTACAAGCACGGCCTGACCCCGATCCTGTGCGTCGGCGAGGGCCTGGACGTCCGCAAGGCCGGCAACCAGGTCGCGCACACCCTCGCCCAGGTCGACGGCGCCCTCGACGGCGTCCCCGCCGAGCAGGCCGAGTCGATCGTGATCGCCTACGAGCCGGTGTGGGCCATCGGCACCGGCGAGGTCGCCACGCCCGAGGACGCGCAGGAGGTCTGCGGCGCGATCCGCCGCCGCCTCGCGGAGCTGTACGACCAGGAGCTGGCCGACAAGGTCCGCATCCAGTACGGCGGCTCGGTCAAGTCCGGCAATGTCGCCGCGATCATGGCGCAGCCGGACGTCGACGGCGCGCTGGTCGGAGGTGCCGCGCTGCACGCCGACGAGTTCGTGAAGATCGTCCGTTTCCGGGACCAGTAGGTCGCGGTCGTCGCTATGACGACGGGCCCGGCCCGTCGTACCCTGTCGGGGCCGGGTCCGGCGTTCCACGCGCCTCCCGGCCCCGCACGATTCGCGTCGTCGGGTCGCGAGTCCGTCGCCGCCGGCGGCGGAACGAACGGTTCCGTCCGTCGGCCCTGAGCCGTCCGCCAGTCCTAGAGAGTTGGTCCAGTCGTGGTCATCGGGTTCTCGATCGCGCTCATCATCTTCAGCCTGCTGCTGATGATGCTGGTGCTCATGCACAAGGGGAAGGGCGGCGGTCTGTCCGACATGTTCGGCGGCGGAATGCAGTCGACCGTCGGTGGCTCCTCCGTCGCGGAGCGGAACCTCGACCGCATCACCATCGTGATCGGTCTGCTCTGGTTCGCCTGCATCGTCGTCCTCGGCATCCTGATGAAGCTCGGAAGCTGACATACCGTCGGAGGCGCGGCCTATCATGAGGGCGGCGTCCTGCGACGGGTGGGTAACTCCCGTCAGGGGACGCGCGTTGGGCCTTACACAGATTGAGGCGCCCGCAGCGCAGCTGGAGTGAGACGCTCGCAGCACCGTTACGCAGGGGAGTTACGACCGTGGCAAGTGGCAACGCGATCCGAGGAAGTCGGGTCGGGGCGGGGCCGATGGGAGAGGCGGAGCGCGGTGAGTCGGCACCCCGCGTCCGTATCTCCTTCTGGTGCTCCAACGGGCACGAGACACAGCCCAGCTTCGCCGGCGATGCGCAGGTCCCGGACACCTGGGACTGCCCGCGCTGTGGTTTCCCGGCCGGCAAGGACCGGGACAGCCCGCCCGACCCGCCACGCACCGAGCCGTACAAGACCCACCTCGCGTATGTGCGGGAGCGGCGCACCGACGCCGACGGCGAGGCGATCCTCGCCGAGGCGCTGGCCAAGCTCCGCGGTGAGATCTGACGGACCCACCAGCTCGGCGGCCCGGCAGGAGAACCCTCTCCGGCCGGGCCGTTCGCGTTCCGCCGGCCGGCCGCGCCCCCGTCCGGATACCGGCCCTTCCGGTGACCGGCGGAATACCGGCACCGGTGAGGGGGTTGCGATCATTTAGGTTGGGGCGGCGGGGCCGGTACGAGAAGAAGAAGGCTGATGTCCGAGATGAACGCAGAACGCCGCAGCAGGCTCGACCAGATGCCCGAGTGGGCCGCGCTGGGCAAGCACCGGGAGCAACTGGGCAAGGTACAGCTCCGCGAGCTGTTCGCGCAGGAGCCGGACCGCGCCGCGCGGTACACCCTCCGGGTGGGTGACCTGCACCTCGACTACTCCAAGCACCTCGTCACCGACGAGACGCTGCTGCTGCTGCGCGAACTGGCCGCGGCCACCGGGGTGGCCGAGCTGCGGGACGCGATGTTCCGCGGCGACAAGATCAACATCACCGAGGACCGCGCCGTGCTGCACACCGCGCTGCGCGCCCCCGGCTCCGCGGTCGTCGAGACCGACGGCGAGAACGTCGTCCCCGCCGTCCACGCCGTGCTGACCAAGATGGCGACGTTCGCCGACCGGGTCCGCTCCGGCGACTGGCGGGGCCACACCGGCAAGCAGATCCGCACCGTCGTCAACATCGGCATCGGCGGCTCCGACCTCGGCCCCGCCATGGCGTACGAGGCACTGCGCGCCTACACCCACCGCGAGATGCGGTTCCGCTTCGTCTCCAACGTCGACGGCGCCGATCTGCACGAGGCCGTGCGCGACCTGGACCCGGCCGAGACGCTGTTCGTCATCGCCTCGAAGACCTTCACCACCATCGAGACGATCACCAACGCCACCTCCGCGCGCGACTGGCTGCTCGCCGGCCTGGGAGCCGGTGAGGAGGCCGTCGCCAAGCACTTCGTGGCGCTGTCGACCAACGCGGCCAAGGTCGCCGAGTTCGGCATCGACCCGACGAACATGTTCGAGTTCTGGGACTGGGTCGGCGGCCGCTACAGCTACGACTCCGCCATCGGCCTCTCCCTCATGATCGCGATCGGCCCCGAGCGGTTCCGCGAGATGCTCGCCGGCTTCCACCTCGTCGACGAGCACTTCCGCACCGCCCCGCCGGAGGAGAACGCCCCGCTGCTGCTGGGCCTGCTCGGCATCTGGTACGGCAACTTCTGGGACGCCCAGTCGCACGCCGTCCTGCCCTACAGCCACTATCTGTCCCGCTTCACCGCCTACCTCCAGCAGCTGGACATGGAGTCCAACGGCAAGTCCGTGGACCGCGAGGGCTCCCGGGTGCGCTGGCAGACCGGCCCGGTGGTCTGGGGCACCCCCGGCACCAACGGCCAGCACGCCTACTACCAGCTGCTCCACCAGGGCACGAAGATGATCCCGGCCGACCTCATCGGCTTCGCCCGGCCCGTCGACGACCTGGAGCCCGGCACCGCCGCCCAGCACGACCTGCTGATGGCCAACCTCTTCGCCCAGGGCCAGGCGCTGGCCTTCGGCAAGACGCCCGACGAGGTCCGCGCCGAGGGCGTCGCCGAGGAACTGGTCCCGCACCGGACGTTCCAGGGCAACCACCCCACCACCACCATCCTGGCCAAGGAGCTGACCCCGTCCGTCCTGGGCCAGCTGATCGCCCTCTACGAGCACAAGGTGTTCGTCCAGGGCGCGGTGTGGAACATCGACTCCTTCGACCAGTGGGGCGTCGAACTGGGCAAGGTCCTCGCCAAGCGCGTCGAACCGGCCCTCACCGAGGGCGCCGACGTCCCCGGCCTGGACGCCTCCACGGCCTCCCTGGTCGCCGCCTACCGCGAGATGCGGGGACGCTGACCGGCGCCGGCCGTCCTCCCCGTCCCCGCCCCGGAACCGTCGCATAAGATCCCCGCGAAGATCATCTGTGGGTGCGGACGGGGGAGACGGCCATGGCCGGTACGGGGAGACGATCCGGGCGGAGCCCGCTGTGGCCGCACCACGCGGCCCGGCGGGTGTTCCGCCCGGGATGGATACCCGAGCCCCTCGATCCCGTGGTGGAACGCCTCAAGCGGCTGCGGGTCGTCGCCGGGATGCTCGTGACGACCGGCCTGTACACCTTCGTCGCCCGGGACTTCGACCTCACCGAGGCGCTGGAGAACCTGCTGGTCGCCAGCGCCGTCCTGCTGGTCGTCGCGCCGCTGTCGGTCGGATCGCTGATGCTGGTCTGGCGCCGCGAGGCGCCCCTGCGCCCGCTGCGGCCGGGGCTGCTCGGCGCGCTCCGGCTGCTGCTGACCTTCGTCGCGGCCGCCGTCACGACGTGGCTGCTCCTGCAGAACAGGGCCTACCCGCTGCTGCTGGGCCCCGTCGCCCTCTGGCTGGTCTGGTTCGTGGGCGCCGCCGCCGTGCGGATCACCGGCAACTTCTTCGGGACCGCGGCCGTCCACCGCTGCCTGCCCCCGGTCCTCGCCGCGCTCACCTCCTGGCTGACGGCGGTCCCGGACCTGGTGACCGGCGATCTGCACGGCCTCGGGCTCACCCTGGGCGTGGTCTTCGTCCTCGGGGCCCCGGTACTGGTCACCGTCCTCGCCCTGTACGAACTGCGCCGCACCCGCCGCCTGACCGGCCTCCGCCTGCGGGACCACCCCGCCGCACCGAGGGCGCGGGCCGCCGCGCCCCCGCCCGGCCGCCCGGCGTACGAGCGGTCCGCGTAGGACACGCCGAAGGGGCCCGTACCGGAGATCCGGTACAGGC
>NZ_JCANQV010000177.1:0-12341 GCF_059553635.1 Candidatus Streptomyces philanthi | reverse complement strand
GGCCAGGTCGCCGGCCGCGACACCGTCGCCCTGGAGGGCACCGGGCCGGACGGCCTCTACCACGCGGCCCAGACGCTGCGGCAGCTCGTCGTGACGCGGCCGTCGGGCGGGAAGGGGGTGGCGTCGGTCGCGGTGCGCGACTGGCCGGCCGGCGCGGTGCGCGGGACGACCGAGGGCTTCTACGGGGAGCCGTGGACCCAGCGGCAGCGGCTGGACCAGCTCGACTTCCTCGCCCGCACCAAGCAGAACCGCTATCTCTACGCGCCCGGCGACGACCCGTACCGCCAGACCCGGTGGCGCGAGCCGTACCCGGCCGCGCAGCGGGCGCAGTTCCGGGAGCTGACGGAGCAGGCGCGCGCCCGGCACGTCACGGTGGCCTGGGCCGTCTCCCCCGGGCAGTCGATGTGCCTGTCGTCGCCGGACGATCTGCGGGCGCTGCGGCGCAAGGTGGACGCGATGTGGGCGCTGGGCGTGCGGGCGTTCCAGCTCCAGTTCCAGGACGTCAGCTACAGCGAGTGGCACTGCGACGCCGACCAGGACGCGTTCGGCTCGGGCCCGAAGGCCGCGGCCACCGCCCAGGCCCGCGTGGCGAACGCGCTCGCCGCCCATCTCGCCGAGCGGCACCCCGGCGCGGAGCCGCTGTCGCTGCTGCCGACCGAGTACTACCAGAGCGGGACGACGGAGTACCGGCGGGCGCTGTCCGGGAAGCTGGACGACCGGGTGCAGGTGGCGTGGACCGGTGTCGGCGTGGTGCCGCGGACCATCACCGGCGGTGAACTGTCCGACGCCCGCGCCGCGTTCGGCCACCCGATGGTGACCATGGACAACTACCCCGTCAACGACTACGCCCGCGACCGGATCTTCCTGGGCCCGTACACCGGCCGCGAACCGGCCGTCGCCACCGGCTCCGCCGCGCTGCTCGCCAATGCCATGGAGCAGCCCGTCGCGTCCCGCATCCCGCTGTTCACCGCCGCCGACTTCGCCTGGAACCCGCGCGCCTACGACCCGGCGGAGTCCTGGGGCGCGGCCCTGGACGACCTGGCGGGCGGGGACCGCGCCGCCCGTGCCGCGCTGCGCGCGCTGGCCGCCAACGACGCCTCGTCGGTGCTGGGCGGCACCGAGTCGGCGTATCTGCGGCCGCTGATCGACCGGTTCTGGGAGACCCGGCAGGCCGCGGGCGCGGGCCGGGCCGACCGGGACGCGGACTTCGCGGCGGCGGCGAAGGCGCTGCGCGACGCCTTCCGCACGATGAGCACGGTCCCCGAGGCGCTGCCGTCCTCCCTGGCGGCCGACGTCGCGCCGTGGGCGGAGCAGTTGGCGCGCTACGGCAGGGCCGGGGAGCGGGCGGTGGACACCCTGACGGCGCAGGCGCGCGGGGACGGCGCGGCCGCGTGGACGGCCCAGCGGGAGGCGCAGAAGCTGCTGCGCGGGGGCGGGCAGCGGCCGGTGACGGTCGGCAAGGGGGTGCTGGCGCCGTTCGTCGAGCGGGCGATGAAGGAGGCGGACGCGTGGACGGGGGTGCGGTCCGACGGGCCGCGGCCCACCGAGGGCGCGCATCCGACGTCGCTGACGGTGCCGTTCGGGCGGACCCGGCCGCTGGCCGCGGTGACCGCCCAGACCGATCCGGGCCCCGGTACGCCGGAGGTGGCGCTGGAGGCGCACGTTCCCGGTGAGGGCTGGCGGCGGCTGGGCCCGCTGGCGGGCGGCGGCTGGACCGAGACCCGGACGAAGGGGCTCGCGGCGGACGCGGTGCGGCTGTCGTGGGCGCGGGGCGCTCCGGCGCCGTCGGTACACGCCCTGACGCCGTGGTTCGCGGACACCCCGGCGGCCGAGCTGAAGCTGTCGCGGGCGGAGGTGGACGCGGAGGCGGGCCGGAGCGTGACGGTCGAGGCGACGGTCGCCTCCCGCCGCCCCGGTGAGGTGCGCGAGAAGCTGGCGGTGAGGAAGGCGCCCAAGGGGTTCACGGTGCACGCGCCGGGCGAGATCGCCGTCCCGCGCGGCGGGAGGGCGACGGCACGGCTCACCGTCGACGTGCCCGCGGACGCCCGCTCCGGCACCTACCCCGTCACCGTCTCCCTCGGCGGACGGCAGCAGGAGCTGCGGGTGCGGGTCTCGCCGCGCACCGGCGGGCCGGACCTCGCGCGGGGCGCCCCGGCGCTCTCGTCCGGCGACGAGACCCCCGACTTCCCGGCGTCCGCCGCCGTCGACGGCGACCCGGACACCCGCTGGTCCTCGCCCGCCGAGGACGACGCCTGGTTCCAGGTCGAGCTGCCCCGTACGGTCCGGCTGGGCCTGGTGGTGCTGGACTGGCAGCAGGCGTACGCGGCCCGTTACCGCGTCCAGGTGTCCGCGGACGGCAGGACGTGGCGTACGGCGGCGGTGGTGCGCGACGGCAAGGGCGGCCGGGAGACGGTCCGGCTGGACGCCGGCGACGTCCGCCATGTGCGCGTCCAGGGCGAGAAGCGCGCCACCCGCTTCGGGTACTCGCTGTGGTCCCTGTCCGCGTACGCCGTGCAGGAGGGCCCCGCGGGCCGGGACGGCGCGGCGGAGGGTCCGGCGACGGCGCCGCCGGACCCCGAAAACGCGAGGACCCGGACCTAAGCCGTTTTCACGGCGTTGATCCGGGCCAACGCGTCGTCCGCGCCGTAGGGCCGCAAATACGGCAACCAGCGCGGATCGCGATGCCCCGTGCCGATGATGCGCCAGGCGAGGCCGCTGGGCGGGGCGGGTTGGTGCCGCAGCCGCCAGCCGATCTCGGCGACATGGCGGTCGGCCTTGACGTGGTTGCACCGCCGGCAGGCGGCGACGACGTTCTCCCAGGTGTGCTGCCCGCCGCGGCTGCGCGGGACGACGTGGTCGACGCTGGTTGCGACGCCACCGCAGTACATGCAGCGTCCGCCGTCGCGGGCGAACAGGGCCCGTCGGGTCAGCGGGACGGGGCCGCGAAAGGGCACCCGCACGAAACGCTTGAGACGGACCACGCTCGGCGCGGGGACGACGCGGGTCGCACTGTGCATCAGGGCGCCGGATTCCTCAAGGCTGACGGCCTTCTCATTGAGGACGAGGACGAGCGCGCGGCGGAGCGGTACGACGCCGAGCGGCTCGTACGACGCGTTGAGGACCAGGACATGCGGCACGGATGCCTCCTTGTACGCCGGCGGCGCGTGGCTCGCGCCGGGACGATCTCCCCACAGTGTCCCCCGGTGCCAGGTCACGGCGCCACCATCACCGGGTAACGGGCCGGAGGTGTTTTCCGCCACACCCCTTCACGATCCGCCACATCCGGGCGTCCCTGGTGGTCGCGTCCCGCGGCGGGCCCGAGGAGAATCGAACACGGGCGCGAGGGGTGGGGCCGCCCCGTTAGTGTGGAGGGTCTGCCCGGTGCCGGAATCCCGGCGCCGGCCCTCCGCCGACACGGAAGGTACCGCTGTGTTCTGGTCCGCTTCGCCGGCCCTCGCGCCGCTGAGCGCCGCGACGCCCGGCTCCCCCCCTCCGTCCTCCCTGGACGAGGCCACGGAGAAGGCGACCGACGCCGCCGGCTGGGTGCAGGACAACTGGGGGACGTGGCTCACCTCCGGCCTGCAGATCGTGCTGATCATCGTGATCGCGGTGGTGCTGCGGCATGTGGTGCGCCGGACGATCACCAAGCTGATCGAGCGGATGAACCGCACCGCGGCCGCCGCCCAGGGCACCGCGCTGGGCGGCTTCCTGGTGAACGCCGAGCGCCGCCGCCAGCGCTCCGAGGCGATCGGTTCGGTGCTGCGCAGCGTCGCCTCGTTCGTGATCATGGGGACGGCGGCGCTGACGGTGCTGTCCGTCCTGAAGATCAACCTCGCGCCGCTGCTGGCGAGCGCCGGTGTGGCGGGTGTCGCCATCGGTTTCGGCGCCCGCAACCTCGTCACGGACTTCCTCTCCGGTGTCTTCATGATCCTGGAGGACCAGTACGGCGTCGGCGACGAGATCGACGCGGGGGTCGCCACCGGTACGGTCGTCGAGGTCGGGCTGCGCGTCACCAAGCTGCGCGGGCCCAACGGCGCCATCTGGTACATCCGCAACGGCGAGGTGAAGCGGATAGGCAACCTCAGCCAGGGCTGGTCGACCGCGTCCGTCGAGGTCCAGATCGGTGCCGACCAGGACCTGGAGCGGGCCCGCGAGGTGATCACCGCGGTCGGCACGGAGATGTCCGAGGCCGAGCCCTGGAACGAGCAGTTGTGGGAGCCGGTGGAGGTCCTGGGCCTGAGCGAGGTCCATCTCGACACGGTGACCCTCAGCGTCTCCGCCAAGACGATGCCCGGCAAGGCGCCCGGCATCGAACGGGAGCTGCGCTGGCGGATCAAGCGGGCCCTGGACTCCGCGGACATCCGTCTCGCACCGCGCCCCGCCGCCACGGAGGAGGACGAGGCGGCGGCCGACCCGTCCGCCGCGGTGGCCGCCCCCTCGGCGCTGGCCAACCCCGCGTCCCCGCAGTCGCGCGCCGCGGAGCCGATCCCGCCGGCCCCGCGGTTGGGGAAGTAGCCGCACACGGTCCCCGAAGGGGCGTCCCGGTACCTGCCGGGACGCCCCTTTTCGTCTTTCCGGGGCCCGTGGGGCGGGACGGCGGGAGGGTGCTCGCGCTCCGGGAGGGCACATCGTCCTCACCGGAAAGACACGGTGTGGAAACCATTGACGCCCGTCGGCGGGCCGCCTACCTTCTGTGCATCGTTTGGAAAGTTTCTTAACAGATGCCCGGCGGGCAACAACCGCCGCCGGGGAACGGGGTGAACTGGCATGGCCGCAGCGGGGAACGGACCGCACGGGACCCCTGGGACCCCCCGGGTGCTGCGCGCCATGAACGACCGGGCCGCCCTCGATCTGCTCGTCGCGCACGGCCCCCTCACCCGCACCCAGATCGGTGAACTGACCGGCCTGTCCAAACCGACCGCCTCCCAGCTGCTGTCCCGTCTGGAGGCCGCCGGCCTGGTCCGCACCACCGGCAATGTCACCGGCCGCCCCGGCCCCAACGCCCAGCTGTACGAGGTCGATCCGCGGGCCGCGTACGTCGCCGCGCTCGCCGTCGACCAGACGGGGCTGACCGCCGCCGTCGCCGATGTCACCGGACGGGTGCTCGGCGAGGCCCGGGTGAACACCGACGAGATCGGCGACGACGTACCGCACCGCACCGCGCGACTGGTCGCCGAGGCCGTCGACCGGGCCGCGGCCGGCGCGGGGCTGGAGCGCGCGTGCCTGCACAGCGCGGTGATCGGCACGCCCGGCGCGCTGGACCCGCAGACCGGGACGCTGCGCTACGCCCCCCATCTGCCGGGCTGGCAGTCCCGTGCGCTGCCCGAGGAACTGGGCAGGGCGCTGGGCGCGCCGGTCACCCTGGAGAACGACGTCAACCTGGCGGCCGTCGCCGAGCAGCACGAGGGCGCCGCACAGGACTTCGACGACTTCGTGCTGGTGTGGGCCGACGACGGTGTCGGCGCCGCCATCGTGCTGAACGGGCAGCTGCTGCGCGGGGCGACCGGCGGCGCGGGCGAGATCGGCTACATGCCGCTGCCGGGCGCTCCGCTGGCGCGCGACGGTGACCGCAGCGCCGCCCGGGACGACGCGGGCGGCGGCTTCCAGCGGCTGGTCGGGGCGCCGAGCGTGGTGCAGCTGGCGCGGGAGCTGGGCGGGCCGGAGAACGGCACCGTCGCCGAGGCGCTGGCGCGGGAGGACGTACGGGCCGAGGTGGCGCGGCGGATGGCGACCGGCCTCGCGGCCGTCGTCGCCGTCGTCGACCCGCGTCTGGTGGTGCTGTGCGGGTCGGTGTGCCAGGCGGGCGGGGAAGAGCTGCGGCGCCTGGTCGAGGCGGAGCTCACCGGGCTCGCGCTGCCCCGCCCCGAGCTGCGGCTCAGTCACCTGGAAGGCAATCCGATCCTGGTCGGCGCGCTGCGGACGGCGCTGGCGCAGGCCCGCGACGACGTGTTCGACACCGCCTGAGGCCACCGCCCGTCCGCGATCTCCCCTCCCCCGTGAAGGCCCCCTCGTAAAGGACGTTCGCCATGCTGCCCCCACGCACGCGCAGAATCCTTCCGGCGCTGCTGGCCTCCGGACTGCTCGCCTCCGGCTGCGCCAACCCGAGCGTGGGCAACGACCGGGACGACCCGACGAAACCGGTCACCCTGACGTTCTGGCACGGCTGGTCGGAACCGGGCGAGGTGAAGGCCGTCAACGACAGCATCGCCCGCTTCGAGAAACTCCACCCCAACATCCGGGTGAAGGCGACCGGAAACGTCTCCGACGCCACCATGAACCAGGCACTGCGGGCCGGCGGGGACGACGCGCCGGACGTGGCGTCGTCGTTCACCACCAACAATGTGGGGCAGTACTGCTCCTCGGGAATGTGGGCCGATCTCGACCCCTTCATGAAGAAGACCGGGGTGGACAAGGAAAAGATTTTCCCGAGGACGTTCCTGGAGTACACGCGGTACAAGGGCCGGCAGTGCGCGCTGCCGCTGCTCGCCGACGCGTACGGGCTGTACTACAACAAGGACGCCTTCGAGAAGGCCGGGATCACCCGCCCGCCGCGCACCATGTCGGAGCTGAGGCGGGACGCGGTGAAACTCACCCGGAAGAAGCCCGACGGTTCCCTGCGCCGGATGGGGATCATGCCCAACTTCCGGCTCTACCAGAACAGTCCGGACCGTTTCTTCGCCCAGTGGGGCCCCACCTATTTCGACGAGCACGGCAAGGCGGCACTGGCGAAGGACCCGGCCACCAAGGACTTCTTCCGGACACAGCGCGGGCTGATCGACGCGCAGGGCGGCTATGCGGCGACCGAGAAGTTCCGTTCCGGTTTCGGTGACGAGATGTCCTCACAGAACGCGTTCCTCGCCCAGAAACTGGCCATGCACATGGACGGGGAATGGCGCGGGCTGATGCTCGACAAGGCCAAGGCGCCCTTCCGCTGGGGCGTCGCGCCAATGCCCGTACCGGACGACAAGGCCGACACCTACGGGCGCGGCTATCTGACCGGGACCGTCATCGGGATCGGCCACGGCAGCCGGCACCAGAACGCGGCGTGGGAGCTGGTGAGATTCCTCGCGGCCGACACGGACCAGGTCGTGCGTTTCGCGAACGCCATCCACAACATCCCTTCCACGAAGGCGGCGTTGACCTCGCCGAAGCTGGACGCCGACCCGTCGTTCCAGACCTTCCTGGACATCGCGGCGCATCCGCGCAGTACGGCGCTCCCACCGTCCAACAACGGCGGGCAGTACGTCACCGCGTTGATGGACTTCTCCTACGACGTCGAGGCCGGGCGGGTCCCCGATCTCGACACGGCGCTGCGCGGTCTCGACGCGCAGATCGACGCCGACAACCTCCAGTCCGAGAACTGACCGCCCGCACACGAGAGTTCAGTGCCCGAAGGTGACGGAGAAGCGCTATGGCAACCACCACGACCGCGCCCGCGCTACGGCGTAAACGGCTGCGCGAACGGCTGCACACGATCGGCTTCCTCTCCCCCTGGCTGGTCGGCTTCTCGGTGTTCTTCGGCTATCCGCTGATCGCCACGGTCTATTTCTCGTTCATGCACTACAACCAGATCGAGCAGCCCACCTTCGTGGGCCTGCGGAACTGGACGTATGTGCTGACGCAGATGCCGCTGTTCGGGGCGGCGTTGTGGAACACGCTGTGGCTCGTGGTGGTGATGGTCGCGCTGCGAGTGGCCTTCGGGCTCGGCATCGGCCTGCTCATCACGAAGATCAAGACGGGCGCCGGGTTCTTCCGCACCGCGTTCTACCTGCCGTATCTCGCGCCGCCGGTGGCCGCGACCGTGGCGTTCGTCTTCCTGCTGAACCCCGGCACCGGGCCGGTGAACGGGATTCTGGAATCGCTCGGCATTCCCGCGCCCTCGTGGTTCAACGACCCGAACTGGGCGAAGCCCTCGCTCGTCCTGCTGTCCCTGTGGGGCATCGGCGACATCATGGTGATTTTCATGGCCGCGCTGCTGGACGTGCCGAAGGAGCAGTACGAGGCGGCGGAGCTGGACGGCGCCGGGGCATGGGCGCGGTTCCGGTACGTCACCTGGCCGGCGATCACCCCGATCGTGCTGTTCGCGGTGGTCACCGGGGTCGTGCAGACCATGCAGTACTACACCCAGGCACTGGTCGCCGGAAAACTCGCCTCGGGTGTCACCATCGGGCCCGGTTCGGTGATCCAGCCCGGTTATCCGGACCATTCCACCCTCACCGTTCCGCAGCTCATCTATTCCCTCGGCTTCCAGAACTTCAACACCGGCGCGGCGTGCGCGCTCTCCCTGGTGCTCTTCGCCATCGCCATGGCCGCCACCACCCTGCTGATGCGCAAGCGCGCCGGTCTGCTCACGGCGGAGGACTGATCCCGGATGACCACCACCACACTCCCCGCCCGTACCGCCCCCGCCCGCACCGGGGCGGAAGGGCCCGCGGCGCGCACCGCCCGCCGCAAAAGGCTGCTGCACTGGATCGCGGTGCACTCCCTCGCCGTCGCCGCCGCCCTCTTCTTCGTCCTGCCGTTCGTCTTCGTGTTCCTCACGTCGGTGATGAGCGACGCGCAGGCGATGAGCGGCGAGTTGTGGCCGCACGAATGGAACTGGTCGAATTACGTCACGGTTTTCGACACTCCCGGGTTCCTGGACTGGTGGCGGAACTCCCTGCTGTACGCGGGCCTCGGCACGCTGTTCACCGTCTGCTCGGCGATCCCGGTCGCGTACGCGCTCGCCAGGTTCCGCTTCCGGGGCCGCCGCACGGCGCTGATCCTCGTCATTTCGACGATGATGCTGCCGCCGCAGGTCATCGTGATCCCGATGTACCTGGTGTGGGCGCAGCAGCTGCACCTGTCCGGTTCACTCTGGCCGCTGATCATTCCGATGGCGTTCGGGGACGCGTACGCCATCTTCCTGCTGCGGCAGTTCCTGCTGACCATTCCGAAGGAATACGTCGAGTCGGCGAAGGTCGACGGCTGCGGTGAGGTGCGGACGCTGCTGCGCATCATCGTGCCGATGGCCAAACCCGGTATCGCGGCGATCGCGCTCTTCCAGTTCTTCTACTGCTGGAACGACTACTTCGGCCCGCAGATCTACGCGGCCCAGAACCCGGCCGCCTGGACGCTCTCCTACGGACTGGAGTCGTTCAAGAGCGCCCACAATGTCAACTGGAATCTCACCATGGCCGCGACGCTGCTCATCATGGCGCCGGTCGTCATCGTCTTCTTCTTCGCACAGAAAGCCTTCGTCGAAGGCGTCACACTCACCGGAGTGAAGGGCTGATCAGGAATGCCGCAGTCTCCCGGGGGAACTCCCCCGGCCCCCCGTGTCAAACTCGCCGTGGTCGGCGGCGGCTCGACCTATACCCCCGAACTCATCGACGGATTCGCCCGGTTGCGGGACGTCCTGCCGATCGGGGAACTCGTCCTCGTCGACCCCGCCGAGGACCGTCTCGGCCTGGTCGGCCCGCTCGCCCGCCGGATCTTCGCCAAGCAGGGCCACCCCGGCACCGTCTCGTGGACCACCGACCTCGACGCGGCCGTGGACGGCGCCGACGCGGTGCTTCTCCAGCTGCGCGTCGGCGGGCAGGCGGCCCGCAACCAGGACGAGACCTGGCCCCTGGAGTGCGGCTGCGTCGGCCAGGAGACCACCGGCGCCGGCGGGCTGGCCAAGGCGCTGCGCACGGTGCCGGTGGTGCTGGACATCGCCGAACGGGTCCGCCGCCGCAACCCCGACGCCTGGATCGTCGACTTCACCAACCCCGTCGGCATCGTCACCCGCGCCCTGCTCAGCCACGGGCACCGCGCCGTCGGCCTGTGCAACGTGGCGATCGGCTTCCAGCGGAAGTTCGCGAAGTTGCTGGGCGTGACGCCGGAGCAGGTGGAGCTGGAGCACGTCGGCCTCAACCACCTCACCTGGGAGCGCGCCGTCCGCGTCGGCGGCGAGGACGTGCTGCCCAAGCTGCTCGCCGAGCACGGTGACGCGGTCGCCGAGGACCTGCGGATGCCGCGCTCCCTGGTGGACCGCCTCGGCGTCGTCCCCTCGTACTACCTGCGCTACTACTACCGGCACGACGAGGTCGTCGAGGAGTCGCGCACCAAGCCCTCGCGGGCCGCGGAGGTCGCGGCGATCGAGCGGCGGCTGCTGGAGATGTACGGCGACCCGGCGCTGGACGAGAAGCCGGAGCTGCTGGCCAAGCGCGGCGGGGCGTACTACTCGGAGGCGGCGGTGGCGCTGACGTCGTCGCTGCTGCGCGACACCGGGGACGTCCAGGTCGTCAACACGCTGAACAACGGGACGCTGCCGTTCCTCCCGGACGACGCGGTGATCGAGGTACCGGCCGCGGTCGGCGCCTCCGGGGCCGCCCCGGTGCCGCTGCGCCCCCTGGAGCCGCTGTTCGCCGGGCTGGTCGCAGGCGTCACCGCGTACGAGCACCTGGCGCTGGAGGCGGCGCTCAAGGGCGGTCGCGACCGGGTCTTCCAGGCGCTGCTCGCCCACCCGCTGATCGGCCAGATCGCCTATGCGGAACAGCTCACCGACACCCTGCTCGCCCACAACCGGGAGCACCTCACGTGGGCGTGACCGGCACGGCGCTCGCGATCGACGCGGGCAACAGCAAGACGGACGTGGCCCTGGTGGCCGCGGACGGTGCCGTCCTGGGGACGGCGCGCGGCGGCGGGTTCCAGCCCCCGGTGGTGGGCACCGGGCCCGCGGTGGACGTGCTGGCGCCCCTGGTGGCCTCGGTGCTCGGACAGGCCGGCGCCGAGGGGCCGGTCGACCATGTCGCGGCGTATCTCGCCAACGCCGACCTGCCGGCCGAGGTGACCGCGCTGGTGGCGGAGATCCAGGGCCGCGGCTGGGCGCGTTCGGTGACCGTCGGCAACGACACCCTGGCCCTGCTGCGGGCCGGGCTGCCGGACACCGGTGAGCCGCTGGGGGCCGCCGTGGTGTGCGGGGCGGGCATCAACGCGGTGGGCCTGGGCCGCGGCGGCGCCACCGCCCGCTTCCCGTCCGTCGGCCGGATCTCCGGCGACTGGGGCGGCGGCTCGTTCCTCGCCGACGAGGCCCTGTGGCACGCGGCGCGGGCCGACGACGGGCGCGGCGAACCGAGCGCGCTGGCCCAGGCGTTGCCGGCCCACTTCGGTCTCGCGGGCATGCCCGAACTGATCGAGGCCCTGCACCTCGGGCACCTCCCCGGCACCCGGCGGCACGAGCTGACCCCGGTGCTGTTCGCCGTGGCGTCGGCGGGCGACCCCGTCGCGCGGGCCGTCGTGGCGCGGCAGGCCGAGGAGGTCGCGCTGATGGCCGCGGTCGCGCTGGAGCGCGTGGACCTGCTGGACGAGCCGGTCCGCGCGGTGCTCGGCGGCGGCGTCCTGGCGGCGCGCCACCCGCTGCTGCACGACGAGGTGGTGCGCCGGCTCGCCGAGCGCGCCCCGAAGGCCGTGCCGCACGTCGTCACGGCGCCGCCGGTGCTGGGCGCCGCGCTGCACGCCCTGGACCGCGCGGGGGCGCACGCGACGGCGTACACGCGGCTGCGGGAGAACTGGGGGACGGACGCGGGCTGAGCCGGTGACCGGGTCCGGGCCGCGCCTGTGGGGGGGGCGCGGGCCGGACCCGTACGGTACCGGGGCCCGGACAAGATCGGGTCAACCCCTGTATGGCCGCCCGCACCGGCAGACATACTGCTTGCGGGGTCCCCGCCCCGGGCGGGACGGGGGCGGCCCGCCGTCCGCGCCCCAGGGGAGGTTCCGTGCCGTCCGTGACATCCGCGCCGGAGCCGCCGGGCACACCACCGCCCGCCCCCGCGCGCCGCACCGCCTGGGCCCTCGGCCTCGACGAGCTGCGCGCGGCCGCGACGACGGAACCGGGCCGGCTGCGGATGATCGGCGCCGTACTCGTCCTGCTGCTCCTGCTGTTCGGCGCGGTCACGGCCCTCCAGATCACCGACCGGGCGGCCGCCGCCCGCGATGTGGTCGAGCGCAGTCAGCCGCTGACCTCGGACGCCGCCGACCTCTACCGTTCGCTGGCGGACGCCGACACCACGGCGGCCGGCGGACTGCTGGCCGGCGGCGCGGAGACCCGCGGCACCCGCGAGCGGTACACCCAGGACATCGCCACCGCGTCCGCGCTGCTCGTCAAGACCGCGGCGCACACCCCCGGCACGGACGACGCGGCCCGGCGCACCGCGGAACTCAGCCGTCTGCTGCCCCGGTACACCGGCCTGATCGAGACGGCGCGCGCCGACAACCGGCTGGGGCTGCCGCTGGGCGGCGCCTATCTGCGCTACGCCAACGACCTGATGCGCCGGGAACTCCTGCCCTCCGCCCGCGCGTTGTACGAGGCGCAGTCC
>NZ_JCANQV010000176.1:0-12478 GCF_059553635.1 Candidatus Streptomyces philanthi | reverse complement strand
ACCTCGCGCTGCTCGTCGGCCCGCGCGGCGAACACCGCCTTGGTGACGGCGATGAACGGCACCTCGTCCGGCACCGTCAGCAGCGGCAGCCCCACCGCGCGGGCCGCGTCCACCAGCGCCCGCGGCGCCTCCTGGTACGGCAGGTCCTGCCCCAGCCCGAGGGCCAGGCAGGCGGCCCCGCCCTCCGCGACGTCCTCGACGTACGCCCGGCAGCCGCCGGGGTCCTCCGGCAGCAGCAGGCCGATGGTCATCAGCAGCTCGCCGCCCTCCAACCAGCCGCCCGGCCGCAGCAGGTCGGAGACGGTCGCGGCCTCGACGGCACGGTCGCGCAGGGCGGCCGGCAGGTCGTAGGCCGCCGCGAGACCCAGACCGGGCAGGGCCAGCAGATCCGCAAGACGCAAGGGCATGGACACAGTGTCCATCATCCGGGTGACGCATCGCCGATCGGGCGATCGAGTCCGGTGGGCGGCACGCCTACGGTCACCTCACCGCAGGACCGACCGCGCCCCGAGGAGGAAATGTGCAGCCCACGGCGGCCGCAGAAGGCACCCAGGAGGGGCGGACGGCCCGGATGATCGAGGTCCGTTCCATCGACTACGTCCCCGCCCGCGAACGCCACGGCAAGGTGTGGCACCAGGGCCCCTTCTGGTTCACCGGCAACTTCGTGCTGACCACGATGGTCACCGGCTTCCTCGGCCCCTCGCTCGGCCTGGGCCTGCTGCCGTCCGTCGCCGCCGTCGTCCTCGGCGCCTGCTTCGGCACCTTCTTCATGGCCTTCCACGCCAACCAGGGCCCGCGGATGGGCCTGCCGCAGATGATCCAGTCGCGCGCCCAGTTCGGCATCCGCGGCGCCATCGTCCCGTTCGCCGCCGTCGTCTTCGTCTATGTCGGCTTCAACGTCTTCAACGTCGTCCTCGCCGCCCAGGGCCTGCGCACCGTCTTCCCCGGCGGCACCACCCTCTGGTACGTCCTGATCATCGGCCTCGCCCTGGTCCTCGCCGTGGTCGGCCACGATCTGCTGCATCTGGTGCAACGCTGGCTGACGTACGTCCTGATGGCCGTCTTCGGTGTCCTGACCGTCGGCGCGCTCGTCCGGCTCGACCCGTCGGCCGCATCCGCCTCCGCCGCCGCCCACGGCTCGTGGACCTCCTTCCTCGTCGTCTTCTCGGCCGCCGCCGGCTACCAGATCAGCTACGCCGTCTACGTCTCGGACTACTCCCGCTATCTGCCCCGCGACGTCTCCGCCCGCAAGGTCATCTGGTGGACGTACGCGGGCGCGGCGGGCTCCGCGGCCTGGCTGATGTCGCTCGGCGCCCTGCTCGCCTCGGCCCTGCCGCACCCGGACGCGATCAGCGGTGTCCGCCAGGTCGGCAACGCGATCTGGCCCGGCTTCGGCACCTTCGCCGTGGTGATCTCCTCGGTGGCGCTGATCGGCATCATGGCCGTCAACGCGTACGGCGCGATGCTCACCACCACGAGCGCCGTGGACGCCTTCCGCACCGTCACCCCCACCGTGCGCGTCCGCGTCGCCGGCATCACCGTCATCGGCCTGATCGTCTTCACCGTGGCGATGCTGCTGCCCGAGAACTACCTGGAGAGCTTCAACACCTTCGTGCTGATGATGCTCTACTTCCTCATCCCCTGGACGGCCGTCAACCTCGTCGACTTCTACGGGGTCCGGCGCGGCCACTACGCCGTCACCGCGATCTTCGACCCGGACGGCATCTACGGCCGCTGGTCCTGGCGCGGCATCACCGCCTACGCCGCGGGCTTCGCCGCGATGATCCCGTTCTTCGCCACCTCCTTCTACACCGGCCCGGTCACCCGCGCCCTGGGCGGCGCCGACCTGTCCTTCGTCCCGGGTCTCCTGGTCGGCGGCGGCCTCTACTACGTCCTCACCCGCAACCTGGACATGACCGCGGAGGCGGCGGCCGTCGCGGCGAGCGAACGGGAACTGGAGGGGACCGCGGGGGAGACGGCGCGGGGGTAGCGGGGCGTGGCCCTGTGGCGCCTCCGCCACTCGCGCCGATCGGCCGCGTACGCTCCCGCAAGTCCCGCCCCGTACGCACGCCCCGCCCCGTACGCACGTCCCTCCGCCGTGCCGCGACCGCCCGCCGTCAGCGCGCCGGGGCCTGCGGCGCCCTCGACGTGGTGAGGCCGGTGAGGACGAGGTCGAGCCGTGTGGTGAGGAAGTCGGCGAGCGGGTGGGCGGCGTCGGCCTTGAGCCAGCGGCCCAGGCCGGTCACATAGAGGTCGAAGACGGTCTCGGCGACCAGTGCGGCGTCCGCGTCCTCGCGGAACTCGCCGCGTTCCTGGCCGCGGGCGACGGCCGCGGTGAAGGCGCGCGGCGCGGGGGCGCCCGAGGCGAACGCGCTGTGCAGCACCCCGCTGTCGTACAGCTCCTTGGCGAGCGCGTACTCCCGTTCGTTGAACTCGGCGAGCGCGCGCAGCTGGGATTCCAGCGTCTTCGCGGACGAGCGTGAGGTTTCCGCCGCGTCCTGCCGGTCGAGGTGGCGGTGCCGCCGCTGGACCCAGGCGACCACGAACTCCTCCTTGCGGCGGAAGTGGTTGAACGCGGTCTGGCGTCCGACGTCGGCGCGGGCGGCGATGTGGTCGACGGTGGTCGCCGTGTAGCCGCGGGTGGCGAACAGCTCCAGGGCGGCCGTCAGCAGCCGGTCCCGGACTTCTTGCCGGCGGCGTTCGCGCCGGTCCTGCGGTGTCGTCGAGGTCACCACGGAAGTGTACTTGAATCCGGATGTGTATCGGAGTACAAGTTGTACTTGAGTACACCTAGTGAGGAGTCGTCATGACCGTGCCCTACACCCTGGGTCTGCACGAGATCGCCCCATCCACCCACGCCTATCTGCAACCGGACGGCTCATGGGGCTGGAGCAACGCCGGGCTGGTCGTCTCCGGTACGGAAGGGCTGCTGGTCGACACCCTCTTCACCGTCCCGCAGACCCGCGAACTGCTCGACACGGTGGCGCGCACACTGCCCGACGTCACCCTCGGCACCGTGGTCAACAGCCACAGCGACGGTGACCACTGGTGGGGCAACCAGACGCTTGACGGCGCCACGATCATCGCCTCGGAGGCCGCCGCCGCGGCCATGCGCCGGGAACAGCTGCACACCCTGCTCGCCGACCCCGGCACGACCCCGCTCCCGCCGGTCGTCGCCACGATGGTGCGCACCTTCGACTTCACCGGCATCACCCCCACGTACCCGCACCGCACCTTCACCGGCGAGCTGGAGGTGACGGTGGGGAAGCGCGCCGTACGGCTGATCGAGGTCGGCCCCGCGCACACCGAGGGG
This sequence comes from Candidatus Streptomyces philanthi, assembly GCF_059553635.1. Classification (NCBI taxonomy): domain Bacteria; kingdom Bacillati; phylum Actinomycetota; class Actinomycetes; order Kitasatosporales; family Streptomycetaceae; genus Streptomyces; species Candidatus Streptomyces philanthi. The sequence continues at coordinate 9,165 of NZ_JCANQV010000176.1, read as the reverse complement.
GACGTTCTGGTGCATGTGCCGGACGTCGGTGTGCTGTTCACCGGCGACATGCTGTTCATCGGCGGCCATCCGGTCGTCCACACCGGCCCGATGGCGAACTGGCTCGCCGCCTGCGACCGGATTCTCGCCCTCGACGCCGAGATCATCGTGCCCGGCCACGGTCCCGTCGTCGGCAAACCGGAGGTCCGCCGTTTCCGCGACTACCTCCAGCGGGTGCTCGACCACGCCACCCGCGCCCACGGCCGGGGCGTGCCGGTGCTGCGTGCCGCCCAGGAGATGGACCTGGACGGCTTCGCCGAACTCGCTGACGCCGAACGGCTGGTGCTCAACATCGGGGCCGTCTACCGCGAACTCAACGACGACGGCACACCGGACGAGCGGGAACTGATGGCACAGATGCACCACTACGCCCACTGAAGCACCGCGAGGACACCATGCCCGGACGCCACGACACCCTCCCCCGTATCGCCCCGCTGCCCCAGGACGCCCTCCGCGCGCTGGCCGGCCGGCTCGACGGCCCGGCCCGGCAGATGCTGGGCAACGATGACACCGGCCCCCTGGCGGGCCGGCCGGCCCTCAACATCCTGGCCACCGTCGCCCACGACCCCGATCTGCTGGCGGCCCTGCTGCCCCTGCTCGGCCGCCTCGCGGCGGGCCGGCTCACCGCCCGCGACCGCGAACTCGCCGTCCTGCGCGTCGCCTTCCTCACCCGCTCGCGCTACGAGTGGGGGCACCACGTCCTCCTCGGGGCCGTCGCCGGACTGGGCGACGACGAGATCGCCCGCGTCCCCGCCGGTCCCGGCCACCCCGGGTGGAGCGACGCCGACGGCGCGCTGCTGCGGGCCGTGGACGAGCTGTGCGGCGACCATGCCGTCTCGGAGGAGACCTGGCGGCGGCTGTCCGACCGTCACGACGACCGCGGCATCCTCGAACTGATCGCCCTGACCGGGACCTACGTCCTGGTCGCCGGGGTGCTCAACTCCTGCCGCGTCCCGCTGGACAGCTGGCTGGACGATCCGGCGCCGCTGCCCGCGCGAGCGGCGGGGGACGCCTGTGGGGACGGGAGGGACCGGACCACGGCGGCTTGACGGTCCGCTGACAGAATCCTGACGTCTCTTCCCTAGCCTCCCGCGCATGACGAACAACTCCGGCCGCGCACGCGGCCACCGGGACCGGACCGCCGGGCGCACGGGAAGGCGGGCCGTGCTGGGCGCGGCCGTGCTGGTGGCGGGCCTCACCCTGCCGGCGCCGGCCTCGGCCGCGCCGGCCCACCGGGCCCCCACCGGCACCTCGGGCGGGGTGGCCACCCACGCCCAGGCCGCCACCGCCGCACAGCGGCAGGCAGTACTCGACTACTGGACCCCGCAGCGGATGGCCGCCCTCACGGAACCGTCGTCCGGCAATCCGCCCAAGAGCGGGCCGGACGGCGCCCCGTGGGCCGGGCCGGACGCCGTCGGCCGGACCGTGGGCAGGCTCTTCTTCACCGACCACGGTGAGGACGCCAGCTGCACCGCCACCGTGGTCGACAGCGCCAACCGCAGCACCGTCGTCACCGCCGGCCACTGCGTCAACAACAGCAATCTGCTGGGGGAGGACAACCAGTGGACGACCCATGTGATGTTCGTCCCCGGTTACCGCGACGGAAAGGCGCCCCTCGGGAAGTTCGTCGGCCGCACGGGCGTCGCCGACGCCACCTGGCTGCGCTACGACGCGCAGGACCCCCGGTACGGGGCCTACGACCAGGCGTTCGTGGTCCTCCACACCGACGACCAGGGGCGCCGGGTGCAGGACGTCGCCAAAGCCGCCCAGCGCATCGGCTTCGACCGGCCCGGTGACCGCGAGGCCCATCAGTTCGGCTACCCGAGGGCCGCCGCCGACCCGGCGCGGGAGGGCCTGCCCGAGTACACCGGCGCCCGGCTCGCGTACTGCGCCGGAAAGCCCCGCGAGTACCACGGCTCCGCCGAACGGCCCGTACCGGCGGGGGAGTGGGGTACCGCCTGCGTGATGGGCGGCGGCGCCAGCGGCGGTCCGCGCATCGCCGACCTCGACCCGAGGACCGGCATCGGCACGGTCGTGGGGGACAACACGACGGGAGCCTTCCTCGACGCCTCCGGCACCGAGTGCGAACAGGAGGCCCCGGGCTGCGTCCGGCATCTCGTCGGACCGCAGTTCACGTCCGCGATCACCGAGCCGCTCTACGAGCGTGCCCGGAGCGCCGGCTGACCGGACGCATACATCCCCCGGCAGGTCCCGGTCAGCGCGCGGCCGGCCGGTCCGGGGCGAGGACGGCCCATATCTGGGTGTCGTGGCGGACGCCCTCGTAGGGCCAGGACTCGCGCCGGACGCCCTCCAGCACCATGCCGAGCCGCCGGGCCACGGCGGAGCTGGGGGCGTTGTCGGCGCGGCAGTGCCACTCGGCGCGGTGCATGCCCCGGGTGGTGAACGCCCAGTCCAGCAAGGTGCGGCAGGCGTCGGTGACCAGGCCGCCGCCCTGGGCGGACGGCTCCAGCCAGCAGCCGATCTCGCAGGTTCCCGAGACGGCGTCGAAGCTCACGAACATCACACCGCCGACCAGTACGCCGTCGCGCCAGATGCCGTAGAGGCGGGAGCCGTCCGCGGCCTGGCGCTCGGCGTACCGGCGCAGGGTGGCCCGCGCCCCGTCGAGGTCGTCGGTGACGAACGTCGCGCCGACCCACGGCCGGATGTGCTCGCGCGCCCGCTCCATGTGGGCGGCGAACTCCTCGGCGTGCCACACCTCCAGCGGACGGAGGAGGGCGCCGTCCCGCAGCGGGAGGGAGAACATAGGACCCCACATTCACACAATGAGCGTTACGGGCCCGTACCGTAGCAGCACGCCTCGGAGGGGGCCGGGGCGGCCGGTTGGCGCGGCCGCCCCGAGGGTGCCCGTCAGGCCATGCTCTTGGCGCCGTCCAGGGCCTCGCGGAGGATGTCGGCGTGGCCGGCGTGCTGGGAGGTCTCGGCGATGAGGTGCAGCACCACCCGGCGGGCCGACCACCGGGCACCGGGCTCGAACCACGGCCGCTTCGGCAGCGGCTGGTCCGCGTCCAGGTCGGGCAGGCCGGCGATCAGTTCGTCGGTGCGGCGGGCCGTCTCCTCGTACGCGGCCAGCAGACCGGCCAGGGTCTCGCCCGGCTGCATCCGGAACCCTTCGGCCCACCGGGCGCGGACGTCCTCGGTGAGGGTGGTGAGGTCACCTATCGCCGACGGGCCCTCGACGAGGAACGCCGACCAGGTCTGCTCGGCGGAGGTGAGGTGCTTGATCAGGCCGCCCAGGCACAGTTCGCTGACGGTGGTCCGGCGCGCCGCCTGCTCGTCGGTGAGGTCCCGGGTGGTGTGGCGCAGCAGGGACCGGTGCTTGCCCAGCGTCTCCAGCAGGTCGGCCCGTTCGCCGGTGACGGGGTGGGCACTGGGGGTGGGTGCGTCGACGGACATGTATCGGCCTTCCATGTGGTGCTGTTCGGTCGGACGAGAATCACGCTAGAAGTCATAGCGGTCACTTTCTGACCTGAACGGGAACAGAATCGAGGCATGGCGAACACCAGCACCCGGACGCTGCATCTGCTGTCCCTGCTCCAGACCCACCGGTACTGGCCGGGCACCGAACTCGCCGGACGGCTGGGGATCTCCGTCCGCACCCTGCGCCGGGACATCGACCGGCTGCGGGACCTCGGCTATCCGGTCGAGGCACAGCGCGGCGCCACCGGCGGCTACCAGCTCGCCGCCGGCGCGGCACTCCCGCCGCTGGTCATCGACGACGACGAGGCGGTCGCCCTGGTCGTCGGACTCCAGACCGCCGCCCAGGGCGCCGTGGAGGGCATCGCCGAATCCTCGGTCCGGGTACTGGCCAAGGTCGTACGGGTGATGCCCGCGCGGCTGCGGCGCCAGGTCGAGGCGCTGCGCGCGATGACCGTGCCCGCCGGCTGGGGACGCCCGGACACGGCGGGCATCGACCCGGAGGTGCTCACCACCGTCGCACTGGCCTGCCGGGACGGCGAACGCCTCCGCTTCTCCTACACCGCCGCCGACGGCCGGCGCACGGCACGCGAGGTCGAACCGCACCGCCTGGTGTGCTCCGGCCGCCGCTGGTACCTCGTCGCCTACGACCTCGGCCGGCACGACTGGCGCAGCTTCCGCGCCGACCGGATCACCGCCCCGAACGGTTCGGGCGCCCGCTTCCTGCCCCGCGAACTGCCCGCCGCCGACGCCGCGGAATTCCTCCGCGCCGCCCTGGAGAACCTGCCGCGCCCCTACCGGGTCGAGGCGCTGATCGACGCCCCGGCCGCGGCCGTACGCGAACGGATCGGCCGCTGGACGACGATCGAGGAGGTGGACGCCGAGCACTGCCGGATGCGGATGACGACCGACTCCCTGGACTGGCCCGTCATGGCCCTGGGCATGGCCGACGCCGACTTCCGCGTCCTCCACCCGCCCGAGCTGCTGGAACGCCTCCACGCGTGGGGCACCCGGTTCGGCCGGGCCCGCGGTGCCTGACGGCGCGTACGGGCCCCGGCGGCGGGCCCCTTCGCGCGGCATGTGACCCTGCCCGGGGCACCGGCGTCCCGCCGGGCCGGAACGGACCGAACGCAAGGAGCACGCGATGACGGACGACGCGACCGGCCCGCACGGGGCCCGCTGCCGGGCCCGGGACCTCGGCATCGCGCCGGGCACCCTCCCTACCGGGCCCGGCAACGCCCTCACCGACGTCCCCGGGGTACTGGTCGGCCAGGTCACCCTGCTGGACGGGCAGGGCACCGCCACCGGGGTGACGGCGATCCGCCCCCATCCGGGCAATCTGTTCCGGGACAAGGTCGCGGGCGGGGTGTGCGTCGGCAACGGCTTCGGCAAGCTCGCCGGGGCCACCCAGGTCGCCGAACTGGGCACCATCGAGACCCCGATCGTCCTCACCAACACCCTCGGTGTCGCCCAGGGCATCGAGGGCGCGGTGACCTGGACCCTGCGGCACCCCGGCAACGAGGACGTCCGCTCGGTCAACGCCCTCGTCGGCGAGACCAACGACGGGCACCTCAACGACATCCGCGGCCGGCACGTCCGGGAGCACCACGTCCTCGAAGCCCTCGCCGCCGCCCGGCCCGGCCCGGTCGCGGAGGGGACGGTCGGCGCGGGCACCGGCACCCTGTGCTTCGGCTGGAAGGGCGGCATCGGCACCTCGTCCCGGGTGACGCCGCGGGGGCACACCGTGGGCGTCCTCGCCCAGACCAACTACGGCGGGGCCCTGCGCGTCGACGGCGTCCCGGTCGACGGCCCGCCCGGCGCCCCGGAGCCCTCTCCCGACGGCTCGTGCGTGCTCGTCGTCGCCACCGACGCGCCGCTCGCCGCCCGCCCCCTGGAACGGCTCGCGGCCCGCGCCGTGTTCGCCATGGCCCGCACCGGGTCGGTCTTCAGCAATGGCAGCGGTGACTACGGTGTCGCGTTCTCCACCACCTCCCTGGGCGGGGGCGGTCTGGAGACGAGCCTGCCGGCCGACGCGATGTCCCCTCTCTTCGAGGCGGCCCTGGACGCGGCGGAGGAGGCGATCTACAACTCGCTGTTCATGGCCACCACCGTCACCGGCCGGGCGGGACATGTGGGGTACGCGCTGCCCCTCGACGCCGTACGCCGGTCACGGGGGTAGGACGGGAGGACGAGGCGTACGGGGCGGTGCGGCCGCGTGGTGCGGGAGGGGCTCCGGAGCATGTATGATCATGTACGTAACTCCGGTGCACGGCACGGGAGTCACGCGTCCGTGGTCCAAGGAAAGACGCCCACCTGCCGGTGGGAAATGTAGGTGCAAGGCCTGCCGGGCGCTCCGGAGAGAGGCCCCGTGCTCGGTGAGTACGGGGCCTCTCGGCATGTTCCCCGTCCCGAGGCGTCCCATGGCCGCCGGTGTCCGCGCAGGCCGCGGGAGGAAACGTCCCCGCCGGTCGTCGATCCGGCGCTGCCCCTTGCCGGTTCGGCGTCCTGCCGCCACTCTCGGCGGCGAGGGGCGGGCACGGGTTCCGCCCTCCGGCGGAAGGACTTCGGACCATGAGGAACACCTCGCGCGGGCGGCTCACGCTCACCGTGACCGTCCTCGCCCTCGGCGGCGCCCTCGCCCTCCCGGCCGTCCCCGCGGCCGCCGCCCCCGCGCCGGACGTCCGCATCCAGGGCACCGCCCCGGCATGCGTCGTACGGGACGTCATCAAGCAGAAGAAGCAGGTGACCGTCCGCAACAACTGCGGCAAGGTCATGCATCTGAAGCTCGTCATCAACAACGGCCCCGACGCCGAGTGCTGGACCTACGTGAACGGTGAGTCACGGGTGTGGAAGTGGTACATCGGCTCGTACGGCAAGATCGTCACCTGTTGATCCGCGCGGACGCCGACCGCCCCCCATGCGGCCGGCGCCCACCGGGGCGGGGTCGGCGCCGGGGTGCGTGGGCCCCTGCCTTTTCATGACGTTCTGCCCTGCGCCGGCCGTTCGGTGCCTGCCGGTGCCGCCGTCGCCTCGCCGTCGCCAAGAGGGGCAGGCCCCCGGAGCCCGTCCTCCCGCACGTCCCCGCCCCCGGGCGGAATCCCACGGACATTTCTAGGTCGCATGACCTATATTTCACGCATGGACGATGAGATCACCTTCGACGCCGACGGGCCCGTGCTCCTCGTCGGCGGATATGGCACGGTCGGTGAGGAGTTGGCGCGGATGGCGGCCGTCTCGTGGCCGCTGCTGCTCACCGGGCGTACGCCGGGGCGCGGGCAGCGGCTGGCCGAGGAGACGGGGGCGGAACTGCGCGCCTGGGACCTGGCGCACCCGGCGCCCTTCCGGGCCCGGGTGAGCGCGGTGGCCTCGGTCGCCAACGACCCCGACGACCGGGTGCTGCGCGCCGCGCTGCGCGGCGGCGTCCCGTACGTGGACATCACCCGGTGGACCGCGCGGCTCCAACGCGCCGCGACCGTCGCGGCGCTGGCCGCCCCCGTCTCCCCGGTCCTGCTGTCCTCGGCGTGGATGGGCGGGGTGACCAGCCTGGTCGCGGCGTACCTCGGCGACCGGCTGGGCGGTGCCGGCACCGTCGACGTGGCGGTCCGCTGGGACCTGGACGACCGCGCGGGCGCCGACTCGGTGGAGTTCATGGACCGCCTCGGACTGGACTTCGAGGTGGTACGCGACGGACGGCGGCGGACCGTCATGCCGCTGAGCGACGTTGGCCGCGTCGCCGTCGGGGACGGCCCGCCCACCCGGGTCGCCCGGATCGACACCCCCGAGCAGTTCACCCTCCCGCTCACCCTCGGCACCACCACCGCGACCACCCGCATCGGGTTCAGCTCGCCGCTGTCCACCACGGCCCTGCTCGCCGCCAAGCGGCTCGGCTTCTTCCGCTGGGGACGCGGCGACCGCTTCACCCCCGCCCGCCGGGGACTGCTGTATGCCCCGGGCGAGGGCGGCACCGCCCGGCTCCGCGTCGACGTCACCCACGAGGACGGCACGCTCTCCGCGACCGTCACCGATCCCGCGGGGCAGTCCCACCTCACCGCGGTGGGCGCGCTGCTGGCGCTGCGCCGGGTGCGCGGCGAGGACGGCGCCCCCGCACCGCGCGGGGTGGCCTTCCCCGAACAGCTCCCGTGCCCGAGCGCCGTCCCCGGGGACCTGGCCGCGCTCGGCGTCGGCCTGACCGTGCGCGCCGCGCACACCGGGGAGCGGGCGGCATGAGCGGGGAGACCTCCGGCGGGGGGAAGCGCGCCGCGACCACGAGCAAGGGCGCCCGGCGGCGGGCCGCGCTCCTGGACGCCGCCGAGAAGATCCTCTTCGAGTCCGGGTACGGCGAGCTGACCCTGCGGTCCGTGGCCGCCGCGGCACAGACCCGCCTCGGCCACCTCCAGTACTACTTCCCCTCCCGTACCGACCTGGTCGCCGCCGTACTGCACCGCGCCCTCGACCGTTCGCTCGACAGGCTGGCCCCGCTGTTCGAGGGCGCCGCGGCACACACCCCGCCGGACACCGAGGGGCTGGTCCGCGCCCTGCTCGCCGAGCACGAGGACCCGCGACTGGTACGGGTGTACGCCGAGTTGTGGGCGCTGGCGGGCCGGGACGAGTCCGTCGCGGAGGTGCTGCGCGCCTTCTACCGCGACTACCAGGACCATGTCGCCCGCTTCCTCGGCGCCCGCGATCCCGGCCTCCCCGAGGCCGTCCGCCGGGCGCGGGCCGGGGTGTTCACGATGCTGGTCGAGGGCGCGGCGCTGTTCCGCTCCGGTATCGCCGCCCACCGGGCCGGGGACACCGACACGGAACTGGTCGCCACGGCCACCGCGCTCCTCGGGGGAACGGAGAGGTAGGCCGGCCGGGCGCCCCCGCCGCCTCACTCCCCGGCGTCCTCCGCCGTCCCGGGCACCGCCCGGTGGCCCGCCGGATGGGACGTCCAGGAACCGGTCCCCCCGGTCAGGCCGGGCAGCCGCCGCTGGAACGCCTGGACCTGACGGGCCGGCAGCACACCGGTCAGCAGCCAGGAGGAGCGTCCGCCCTCGGTACCGTCCAGCTCGGCGCCGAGGGCGGTCAGCCGGGCGGTGACGGCGGCGAGCGCGTCGAGCGGGATCTCCGCCTCGAACGCGTGGTACGGCTCGTACACCCGGGTCCCGGCCCGCCGCAGGGCCTCGCGCAGCACCGAAGCGGTCACCTCGCGGAAATGCCCCGCGGTGCTCTTGGGGCCGACGAAACCGGAACGGACCATCACCACCCGGCAGTCGGTCACCGCCCAGCCCCGCGGCCCGCGGCCCAGCGTCGCCAGCGCGGTCTCCTCGACGGCCTGGTGGAAACCGTGCGGCAGGGCACCCAGCTCCGTCTCGTACGCGAACGCCGGGCCGGAGCCGGGGGCCGCGGGCTCGACCCGCAGCCCGACGGTCGCCCACGGCCCGATGTGCCGGCGCCCGGCGATCTCGTGGCACGCCTCACCGACCCCGGTGGGCCGTTCCACGCACACCACCCGGCTCGGCGCGAACACCGCCTCCACGCCGTACACCTCGCGCAGCGTCTCCGCCACGACCTCCTTCTGCACCTCGCCGTGGAGCAGTACCGAGGTGGCGCCGCCGTCCGCCGGGCGGACGCGCAGCAGCGGGTCCTGGTCGGCGAGGGCGAGCAGGGCGGCGCGCAGCGCGCCCGCCTGCTCCGGCCGCCGGGCAC
>NZ_JCANQV010000175.1:0-12511 GCF_059553635.1 Candidatus Streptomyces philanthi | reverse complement strand
CAGTGGCCGTAGCCGCCGCGCAGGAAGACCAGGGGCGGCCCGGTCCGCCGTACCCCGAGGTCGCGGACGGCGCCGGTGACGAACCAGTGGTCGCCGGCCGGTACCTCGTCCGCCACCTCGCAGTCGAACCAGGCGACGGCGTCGCGCAGGAGGGGCGAGCCGGTGGCGGTCTCCTCATGGGGCACCTCCCAGCGGCGGGGGTCCGCGGTGGCGAAGTCGCGGCAGACCTGGTGCTGGTCCGCGCCGAGGACGTTGACGCAGAAACGGCCGGCCGCCCGTATGCGCGGCCAGGTGGTGGAGGACTTCGACGGGAGGAAGCCCACGAGTGCCGGGTGCAGCGACACCGAGGTGAAGGTGCCCACCACCATGGCGGGCGGGGGCTGCCCCGGTGCCGGGCGGGGCGCGGTGACCAGGGCCACGCCGGTCGGGTAGTGGGCGGCCACCCGGCGCAGCCGCCCCGGGGTCACGCTGTCCTGGTCGCTCCGTACGGAACCGCTCTGCGCGGAACCGGGCATACGGGTCTCCTTCGTTCCTGCGCGGGGCGGTGCCGTCCCTCAGCCGACGGACACCGGGGCGGGCCGTCCGGCGTACGCCACACCGGGGAAGGCGGCGGCCAGTGCGGCGACGTCGGCGGCGACGCCGTCCGCGTCCTCGCCGCGCAGCAGCAGCCGGTCCAGCAGGTCGGCGACGGGTGCCATGTCGTCCTCCGTCATCCCCCAGCGGGTCACCTCCTGGGTGCCCAGGCGCAGGCCGGAGCGCCGGCTGCTGGGCAGCACCACGGTGGTGGTGCGGATGGCGGAGCGGGTGAGGGTGCGCCCCCACGCGTGCGGGGTGCTGTCCTCGGGCAGGTGCACCCAGACCTGGTGGGTCTCGGTGTGGCCGAACTCCCCGCCGGCGACATCGAAGCCGCGTGCGGCGAGTTCGGCGGCGAGCCGGCGGGCGTTGGCGACGACCTGGCGGGCGTACGCCTCGCGGTGCGGCAGCAGCTCCTCCAGGGTGATCGCCAGGCTGCCGACCGCCGCCGAGTGGGAGCTGGAGGCGGTGAAGGGGAGGCGGGCGGCGATCTTCCCGGCGAGGGAGTCGCTGTTGGTGACGAGGAGGCCCTTCTGCGGGCCGGGCAGCGTCTTGTGCGTACTGCCGGAGACGCTGTCGAAGCCGCCGTCGAGCACCAGGGTGCGGGGGGCGGCGGGCAGCAGGCCGAGGAGGTGCGAGGCGTCCAGGCACAGCAGGGCGTCGGGGGCGGCGGCCCGCAGGGCGCGGGCGTCGGGGAGGCGGAGGGTGGTGGAGGCGTCGAGGTAGACGACGTCGACGGGGTGTGCGGCGACCCGGGCGGCGAGCGCGTCGTGGTCGATCTCCAGACGCTCGCGGTCGAACGGTATGCGGTCCACCTCGTAGCCGAAGCCCTCGCAGATGGTGACGGTGGCGTAGTGGCCGCCGTCGGCGGGGTCCAGCACCATCACCCGGCCGCCGGGCGGGGCGACGGCGGTGAGGACGGTGTGCATGGTGTGCAGTCCGGACAGGAACTGCACGAAGGCGTGCCGGGCGCCGTAGAACTCCTTGGTGAGGTCGGTGCAGTAGGCGTAGACGTCGTTGAGGCCGGTGACGTCGCCGTAGACCGCCGCCGGGGTCTCCGAGTACGGGTAGCGGTTGACGGCGTCGGTGGCGAGGGCGGCGGCCGCCCGGGGCGAGAGCCGGTTCTCGATCGGGAAGAGGTTGAGACTGGGGCTGCGTCGGAGGGCGGCCAGGACGTCCATCGGTGCTCCTTGCGGTGAGGTGCGGTGCCGCGGCGTCACAGCCACGGGTAGCGGGCGGTGTCCTTGCCCGCGTAGTCCGGGTCCAGATAGATGAAGGCCCGCTGGATGAGGAGGTCACGGACCTCGAAGACCCCGCACCAGCGCCCGGCGCCCCACTCGGGCACGCCCACCCGCCAGGGGCCGTCGCGGTGTTCGCCGTGGGTGGTGCCCTCGACGGCGAGGAGGTCGGTCCCGGTGGTGATCCAGTTGAAGGACCAGAAGTGGTGGTGGATGGCGGTGACGGTGGCCCCGAGGTCGGCGAAGAGGCGGGCGATCTCGGTCTTGCCGTGGGCCATCCCCCACTTCGGGAAGAAGAAGTCGGCGTCCTCGGCGAAGTGGTCGAGGACGGGGGTGCCGTCGCTGCCGACCCCGCCGTTGTCGAACGCCTTGAAGTAGGCGGTGATGACGGCCTTGCGCTGCTCGTCCGTCATCGGGACCGGTGCCGCGGGCATGGACGACCTCCTCGGGTGCGGGTGCCGCGTTCGGGGCGGCGGACGGGGTCCACCGTCGCAGGGCGGCCTTGGCGCCGGCTTGACGACTCGCTGCGGCCCGGCCCGCACCTGCCTCAGTTGCCGGTCATGGCGAGCATCGCGGGCGCGTAGCGCTCCCCGTGCACGGGGACGGCGAGCGCTTCCTCCACCGCGGCCAGTGTGTCCGGGTCGAGGCGGACCGTGGCGGCGGCGAGGTTCTCGGCGAGGTGGGCGGGGTCGCTGGTGCCGGGGATGGGGACGACGTCGGGGCCGCGGTGGTGGAGCCAGGCCAGGGCGAGCTGGGCCAGGGTGAGGCCGCGGCGGGCGGCGACCGGGCGCAGCCGGTCGATCAGCGCCCGGTTGTGCGTCAGGCCGTCGGCGCTGAACCGGGGCTGCCCGCGGCGGAAGTCGGCCTCGGGCAGGTCGCCTGTGGTGCGGATGCCGCCGGCCAGGAAGCCGCGGCCGAGCGGCGCGTACGCGACGACGCCGATGCCCAGGGCGCGGCAGGCGGGCACCACCTCGTCCTCGATGTCCCTGGTCCACAGGCTCCACTCACTCTGCACCGCGGTCACCGGGTGCACGGCGTCGGCCCGGCGCACGGTGGCGGCGGAGGGTTCGGACAGCCCGAAGTACCGGACCTTGCCCTCGCGCACCAGCTCGGCGACGGCACCCGCGGTCTCCTCCACCGGGACGGCCGGGTCGATCCAGTGCTGGTAGTACAGGTCGATGCGGTCGGTGCCGAGGCGGCGCAAGGAGCGTTCGCAGGCCGCGCGCACATAGGACGGCTCGCCGCACAGCCCCTGGAACGCGCCGTCGGAGGAGCGCACCATGCCGAACTTGGAGGCGATCACGGTCTCGTCACGACGTCCGGCGACGGCCCGGCCGAGCAGTTCCTCGCCGGCGCCCAGGCCCTGGACATCGGCGGTGTCGAGGAGGGTGACGCCCGCGTCCAGGGCGGCGCGGATCGTGGCGAGGGCGCGGCCTGGGTCGGGGCGCCCGTAGAAGTCGGTGGTCGGCAGGCAGCCCAGGCCCTGGGCGCTGACGGGCAGGTCACGCAGGGCGCGGACGGGCGGACGCGGGGAAGCGGGCATGGCGGGACCTCCGCTGCGGACGACGGTGGGGCGGGGAAGGGCGGCCGCGCTCCGCGCCGTCGGGGCGGAGGGCCGCGGACCGCAGCACCGTAACGGCCGCCGCCCGGCGGCCACAATGCCGCGCTTTTCAAGCGCTTGACAAAGCGCTGGCACGGCGCGGCGGGCCCGCCCGCGGCCCGGTCCGGCCGCTGCAAGGGGAACGTCCACAGCCGTGCAAGGGCCTCTCCCCAGAGTGAGCACGGCGCCCCGACGGCCCGTCCCGTCGGCGCGCCGGCCCCGGGCGGTCCCTGTGCCCGGTGCCGCCCGTCACGTCCGTACGCATGAGGAGTCGCCATGTCACGTGTGTCCACGACCCCCGGCAGCAACCCGACCGCCGCCCACGCCCTGCTGCGGCGGCTGCGGGACCACGGGGTGCAGACAGTGTTCGGTGTGGTGGGCCGGGAGGCCGCCTCGATCCTCTTCGACGAGGTGGAGGGCATCGATTTCGTGCTGACCCGGCACGAGTTCACCGCCGGTGTCGCCGCCGACGTCCTGGCCCGGATCAGCGGCCGGCCGCAGGCCTGCTGGGCCACGCTGGGCCCCGGCATGACGAACCTGTCGACCGGTGTCGCCACCTCGATCCTGGACCGTTCCCCGGTCATCGCGCTGGCCGCGCAGTCCGAGTCGTACGACATCTTCCCCAACGACACCCACCAGTGCCTGGACTCGGTCTCCGTGATGCGTCCGATGACCAAGTACGCGGTGGAGCTGGAGCGCCCCGACGACATCACCGACCTGGTGGACTCCGCGGTGGCCGCCGCGACGACCGAGCCGGTCGGCCCCAGTTTCCTGTCCCTGCCGGTCGATCTGCTCGCCGGTGAGGTCGACACCACCCAGGAGCAGCCGGCCGTGTCCGCCGCCGCGAAGCCGGTCGCCGCGGTCCGCGACGACTGGCAGGAGGCGGCGGGGCGGGCCGCCGAGCTGCTGGCCGGGGCGGAGCACCCGGTGCTGGTGGTCGGTGCCGCGGCGATCCGGTCCGGCGCGGTACCGGCGATCCGGGCGCTGGCCGAGCGCCTGGACATCCCGGTGATCACCACGTACATCGCCAAGGGCGTGCTGCCGCACGGCCACCGCCTCAGCTACGGCGCGGTCACCGGCTACATGGACGGCATCCTGTCCTTCCCGGCGCTGGAGACCCTGTTCGGCCCCGCCGACGTGATCCTCACCCTGGGCTACGACTACGCCGAGGACCTGCGTCCGTCGATGTGGCAGCGCGGCGGCGAGAAGCGCACGGTGCGGGTGTCGCCGACGGTCAACCCGATCCCCCGCGTCTACCGGCCGGACGTGGACGTGGTCACCGACGTCCTCGCCTTCGTCGAGCACCTGGACGCCGCCACGGCCGACGTGCCGCGCAAGACGCCGCACGACATCGCGCCGCTGCGCGAGCGGATCGCCGAGTTCCTGGCCGACCCGGAGCAGTACGCGGACGGCATGCGCGTCCACCAGGTGATCGACTGCATGAACACGGTGATGGCCGAGTCCGCGGAGCCGGGCGAGGGCACCATCGTCTCCGACATCGGCTTCTTCCGGCACTACGGGGTGCTGTTCGCCCGCGCCGACCAGCCGTTCGGCTTCCTCACCTCGGCCGGCTGCTCCAGCTTCGGCTACGGGATTCCCGCCGCGATGGGCGCCCAGATGGCCCGCCCCGGCCAGCCCACCTTCCTCATCGCGGGCGACGGCGGCTTCCACTCCAACAGCGCGGACCTGGAGACCCTCGCCCGCCTCAACCTGCCCGTCGTCACCGTCGTCGTCAACAACGACACCAACGGGCTGATCGAGCTGTACCAGAACATCGGCCACCACCGCACCCACGACCCGGCGGTGAAGTTCACCGGCGTCGACTTCACCGAACTCGCCCGCGCCAACGGCGTGGAGGCGGTCAAGGCCGCCGACCGCGAGGAGCTGCTGGCGGCGCTGCGCAAGGGGGCCGGCCTCGGGCGGCCGTTCCTGATCGAGGTGCCGGTGAACTACGACTTCCAGGCCGGCGGCTTCGCGGCCCTGAGCATCTGAGATGGCCGGGACGCTGCCCGCCGCCACCGGTTTCCTCGCCGCCGTCCACCAGGACGGCGGCACGGTGCCCCGGCCGGCCTTCGCCTCGCTGGGTTCCCTCGCCGAGGAGCGGGAGGAACGGCACGGTCACACCCTGCACACCGTCCTGCTGCACTCCGGGGCCCCGGAAGGCGCCCGGGCGCACGGCCCCGGGGCGGCGGTGGTGTTCGCCGGGGAGCTGCACCACCAGGACGCGCTGCGCTCCCTGCTGCCGCCCGGCGTGGCGGCCGACAGTGACGCCCAGCTCGTCCTGGCCCTCTTCGGCGTCTACGACGTGCACGCGTTCCGGCTGCTCAACGGGCGCTTCGCCGCCCTGGTGCACGCCGGGGACCGGGTCGTGCTCGCCACCGACCACGCCGGTTCGGTGCCGCTGTACGTGAGTGCGGCGCCGGGCCGGGTGCTGGCGGCCACCGAGGCCAAGGCGCTGCGGACCGTGCCCGCCGGGGCGCCGCTGCCCGCGGCGCGGCCGGTCCGCCGGCTGCCCGGGGTGCACCAGGTCCCGGCCGGGACGGTGCTGGAGACCGTCCTCGGCTCCGGGGCCTGCACCACCCACCGCACCTGGGCGCCGCCGCACTCCCGCCGCGTCCTTCCGGAGGACGAGGCGGTGGCGGCCGTCCGCGAGGCACTGGACCGGGCGGTGGGCGCCCGTCTGGGACCGAAAGCGCCGCTGGTGGTGCTCTCCGGCGGCATCGACTCCTCCAGCGTCGCGGCGCTCGCCGCCGCCCGGACCGGCGGGCCGATCGACACCGTCTCCATGGGCACGAACGACGCCGACGAGTTCCCGCAGGCCAGGACGGTCGCCGAGCACCTGGGCACCCGTCACCGCGAGCTGACCTTCCTCACCGCGGACCTGCTGGGCCGCCTGCCGCACACGGTGTGGGCCGCGGAGTCCCTGGACCCCGACATCATCGAGTACCTGCTGCCGCTGACCGCCCTGTACCTGCGGCTGGACGTCACCGGGCGGCGCGTCCTCACCGGCTACGGCGCCGACATCCCGCTGGGCGGTATGCACCGCGAGGACCGGCTCCCCGCGCTGGACACCGCCCTCGCCCACGACATGGAGACCTTCGACGGCCTCAACGAGATGTCCCCGGTCCTGTCCGGTGTCGGCGGCCACTGGTCCACCCACCCCTACTGGGACCGTGACGTCCTGGACGTCCTGGTCACCCTGGAGGCGGGCATGAAGCGCCGCTACGGGCAGGACAAGTGGGCGCTGCGGGCCGCGATGGGCGATGTGCTGCCGCAGGAGACCGTGCTGCGCCCCAAGCTCGGGGTGCACGAGGGGTCGGGCACCACCTCGTCGTTCAGCCGGCTGCTGGCCGGTGCCGGGGTACCCGGGGAGCGGGTGCACCACGCCAAGCACCTCGTCGTCCAGGAGCTGTTCGACGAGGTGGTGGTGGCCGGGCGGCACCCGGACGAGGTGGCCACCGACGACGTGGTGGCGCGCGTCGCGGACCGCCTGGCGCACGACACCCCCACCACCTGACGACATGTCACCCGGACCCCGAAGGAGCGACCAGGGCGTGGAACGCATCGACGTCACCGTCTCCCCCCGCTACGCGCAGATCCCCACCTTCATGCGCCTGCCGCACGACCCCGACCCGCGCGGCCGGGACGTGGTGGTCATCGGCGCCCCGTACGACGGCGGCACCAGCTACCGGCCGGGGGCGCGCTTCGGCCCCCGCTCCATCCGCAACGAGTCCGGGCTGATCCACGGCGTGGGCATCGACCGCGGGCCGGGCACCTTCGACCTGATCAGCTGCGTCGACGCGGGCGACATCGACCTGACCCCGTTCAACATGCACATCGCGATGGACACCGCCACCCAACGGCTGACGGAACTCCTCGACGGCAACGCGGCGTTCCTCATGCTCGGCGGCGACCACTCGCTGACCCTCGCCGCGCTGCGTGCCGTCTCCGCGAAGCACGGTCCGCTCGCCGTGCTCCACCTCGACGCCCACAGCGACACCAACCCCGCCTTCTACGGCGGCGAGTTCCACCACGGCACGCCGTTCCGGCACGCCATCGACGAGAAGCTGGTCGATCCCCGGCGGATGGTCCAGATCGGCATCCGGGGCCACAACCCGCGGCCGGACTCGCTGGACTACGCCCGCGGGCACGGCGTACGCATCGTCACCGCCGACGAGTTCGCCGGCCTCGGCACGGCCGCCGCCACCCGGCTGGTCCGCGACATCGCCGGGGACGCGCCGCTGTACGTGTCGGTGGACGTCGATGTCGTCGACCCGGCCTTCGCGCCCGGCACCGGCACCCCCGCCCCCGGCGGCCCCACCTCCCGGGAGATCCTCGCGCTGCTGCGCGGCGTCGGGGACCTGAACCCGGTCGGGTTCGACGTCATGGAGGTCTCGCCGCTCTACGACCACGGTGGCATCACCTCGGTCCTGGCCACCGAAATCGGCGCGGAACTGCTGTACCAGTACGCCCGCGCCCACGCCCACGAGCACGACTAGGAAAGGACTTCCCCGTGACAGTCGTGGACTGCACCGCATTCGCCGGTGAGCTGCGCGCACTGACCGCGCGGCTGCCACACATCCCCCGCGCGGACCTGCACGCCTTCCTGGACTCCGCGCAGGCCGCCGCCACCGGGCTCCCCGAGGCCCTGGGCAGCGTGCTGGACAGCTTCAACGCCGAGGGCAACCGGGACGGCTACCTCGTCCTGCGCGGCCTGCCCGTGGAGGACGACGGCGCGCTGCCGCCCACCCCGACCACCACCCCGGCCCCCGAGGACCGGTCGCTGCTGGTCATGGAGGCGATGCTCGCCCTCTTCGGCCGCCGTCTGGGCCTGCACACCGGGTACCGGGAGCTGCGCTCGGCGACCGTCTACCACGACGTGTACCCGTCCCCGAACGCCCACTACCTGTCCTCGGAGACATCCGAGACGCTGCTGGAGTTCCACACGGAGATGGCGTACCACGAGCGGCAGCCCAACTATGTGATGCTGGCCTGCTCCCGCGCCGACCACGAGCGCACGGCGGCCACCCTGGTCGCCTCGGTCCGCAAGGCGCTGCCGCTGCTGTCCGCCGAGGTCCGCGAGCGCCTCTTCGACCGCAAGATGCCGTGCTGTGTGGACGTGTCGTTCCGCGGCGGGGTCCCGGACCCGGGGGCGATAGCCCGGGTCAAGCCGCTGTACGGGGACCGCGAGGACCCGTTCCTCGGGTACGACCGCGAACTGCTCGCCCCCGTCGACCCGGACGACGTGGCGGCGGTCGCCGCGCTGTCCAAGGCGCTCGACGACGTCACCGAGGCCGTGTACCTGACGCCCGGTGACGTCCTGATCGTCGACAACTTCCGTACCACGCACGCCCGTACCCCGTTCACCCCGCGCTGGGACGGCCGGGACCGCTGGCTGCACCGCGTCTACATCCGTACCGACCGCAACGGGCAGCTCGTGGGCGGCGAACGCGCGGGCGACGTCGTCTCCTTCACCCCGCGCGGCTGAACCGCGCCGCCACCGGAGCCGGGCGCGCGGTCGGCCGCGCCCCCACCGCCCGGCTCCGTCTCGCACGCCCGGAACGGAACGTGGTATGGATCAGCGGGACGGCAAGCGCCGCACCTCAGCCCGCCCCTCGGCAGTCGGGAGACGATCAGGCTTGACTCCTCCTCCTCGTGAACGAGGAGGATTCCTGGCTCACGTCGCCTGCCCCCCGGCGGGGGTGCAGGTCTTACACGATCAGCACCAGCCGGGGTGAAGACCAGCCCGGACCAGCATCACGCGGGCGGAGTTCTTGTCGGGCGGTTCTTCGGTCACGGCGGCCGTCACGAAGGAGGCCCACCAGTGCCCCACCGCATCGCGGTACACGCGCACCGAGCTGGGCGGCCCGGGCATGTCCCGGGACCACACCGGCCGCACGACGATCCCGCCGGCCAGATGCAGCCGGCCGTCCTTGAGGCGGAACCCGCGCCTGGTGTATTCGAGGGTCGGCAGCGCTTCGCGCTTCTTCTTGTACTTCGGCATCCCCGCCCGCTGCCGTATGGGAAGCCGCGCCTTGATGTCCTTGAGGGCCTTCGCACGCGACCTGCCGAAGTCACGTATCACCTGCTGCCGCGGCACACACGCGCCCTCGGCCAGCCAGGGCGTCACCTTGCGGGCCCCGGTCAGCATCGCCGCGAGCTGCACCGGACCGCACGTCGTCCTCTCGCCCCTCTCCCGGTTGTGCGCGTGGACGGCCTGGGACTTGGCGACGCACTCGTTCCAGACCCAACGTGCCCGGTCCCACTCGGCTTCGAGTGCCGTGCGGGCCGACGACGACAGCCGCAGACCGTAGGTGTACCGGAAATGCCCGGCCGCCTGCGTGATCGCTTCTGCCGTCATGCGTCCGAAACCTACCCGGGGGGACTGACAGTTGCCCCCGGTTGATCTTTACGATGCCCCCGCCAGCAGTTTTGGTGTACGCCGATCCGCCCCGGCGGCGAATCGGCCTCCCCTGCCCCGCTCACGCGCGAGCTTCGTTTCCTCCCCCGGCTGAAACCGGGGGTATCCACGAAGGAGACCACATGTCGGACAGCGAAACCTACGAACCGCGGGGATTCGCGGTACACACCGCTCCGGTGGGCCTCGGGGACGACGGGCGGGACGACCTCACCGTCCTGCTCTCCACCGCGCCGGCCACCGTGAGCGCGGTCTTCACCCGCTCCCGTTTCGCCGGGCCCAGCGTGGGGCTCAGCCGTGCCGCGGCCGCGGACCGCCGCGCCCGGGGCGTGGTGGTCCTCGCCCGCAACGCCAATGTCGCCACCGGCGCGGAGGGCGAGGCCAACGCCCGCGAGGTGCGCGACACCGTGGCCAAGGCGGCGGGCCTGCCCCCGGAGGAACTGCTGATCGCCTCCACCGGCGTCATCGGCCGCCAGTACCCGATGCCCGGCATCCGCGACCACCTCGCGACACTGTCCTCGCCGCTGCCCGAGGGCGGTTTCGACCGCGCGGCCCGCGCCATCATGACGACGGACACCCGGCCCAAGCACGTCACCCGGCGGGTCGGTGACGCCGTCCTCGTCGGCATCGCCAAGGGCGTGGGGATGCTGGAGCCCGACATGGCGACCCTGCTGACCTTCTTCGCCACCGACGCCCGGCTCGACCCCGAGGAGCAGGACCGTCTCTTCCGCCGGGTGATGGACCGTACGTTCAACGCCGTCAGCATCGACACCGACACCTCCACCAGCGACACCGCGGCCCTCTTCGCCAACGGCCTGGCGGGCGAGGTGGACCCGGCGGCGTTCGAGGAGGCGCTGTACGAGGTGGCGCTGGCGCTGGTGAAGGACATCGCGCACGACGGTGAGGGCGCCGGCAAGCTGATCGAGGTGCGGGTCACCGGGGCCCGGGACGACGCGCAGGCCAAGCGGGTCGGCAAGACGGTGGTGAACTCCCCGCTGGTGAAGACCGCGGTGCACGGCGGCGACCCCAACTGGGGCCGGGTCGCCATGGCGATCGGCAAGTGCTCCGACGACACCGACATCGACCAGGAGCGGGTGGTGATCCGCTTCGGCGAGGTCGCCGTCTACCCGCCCGGCCGGGCGGGCGCGGACGAGGACACGGTGCGGGCCGCGGTCGCCGCCGAGATGACCGGTGACGAGGTGGTCATCGGCATCGACCTGGGCATCGCCGACGGCGCGTTCACCGTGTACGGCTGCGACCTGACCGAGGGCTACGTCCGCCTCAACGCCGACTACTCGACCTGACGGGCCGGCCCGCCGCGGAGGCGGCCGCGGCGCGGGAACCGGACGGTTCCCGCGCACGGGCCACGGCGGGGGCCGCTTTCCCTCAGAGCCAGTTGGGCGCGATCTCGGTGGCCCACAGCTCCAGGCTGCGCATCTGCACGTCGTGCGGGATCAGCCCGGAGTACTGGCACTGGAGCAGGTACTCCGGGTCGTGGTGCTTCACCAGCTTCTCGATCTTGCGGTTGATGTCGTCCGGGGTGCCGACCCACTCCAGGCCCCGTTCGACGAGCGTCGGGTAGTCCGAGCCGATCGGCCCGGTCTCGCCGACGTTGCGCAGCGCCTCGGTGAAGCCCATGGGGCCGAACCAGTTGTCGAAGATGAAGCCGCCGCCGCGGGCCGCCCAGTGGTGGGCCTCGTCCGCGTCCCGGGAGACCAGGACGTCCTTCATCACGCCGACCCGCTCACCGAGCCGCAGCGTGCCGTGGCCCGCCGCCTCGGCCTCCTCCTGGTACAGCTCCATCAGCCGGCGCACGATCCGGTCGTCGGTGTTCATCAGGATCGGCACCACGCCCTCCCGGGCGCAGAACCGGAAGGTGTCCTCGCTGAAGCTGAACGGCTGGAACACCGGGGGGTGGGGCCGCTGGTACGGCTTGGGCGCGATGCCCACCTCCGTGATCACACCGTTCTCGTCCATCCCGCGGCCGTAGCGGCGTACCGCCTCGTAGGGGAACTCCAGGTCCTTCGACGGGATCGTCCACTGGGGGCCCTGGTGCGAGAACGTCTCGGTCGTCCACGCCTTCTTGAGGATCTCCCAGTGCTCCTCGAACAACGCCCGGTTGCGGCGGTCGTTGTCCCCGGCGTCGGAGAGCGTGCTGCCCACCCCGTACACCTGGCCCATGATCTCGGCCCAGCGCTTCTGGAAGCCGCGGGCGATGCCGACGAAGGTACGGCCGCGGGTCATGTGGTCGAGCATCGCCAGGTCCTCGGCGAGCCGCAGCGGATTGTGGAACGGCAGCACATTGGCCATCTGGCCGACCCGGATGTGCTTCGTCTGCATCCCGAGGTACAGGCCCAGCATGACCGGGTTGTTGGAGACCTCGAAGCCCTCGACGTGGAAGTGGTGCTCGGTGAAGGACAGACCCCAGTAGCCGAGTTCGTCGGCCGCCTGCGCCTGACGGGTGAGCTGCCACAGCATGTTCTGGTAGTTGCGCGGGTTGACGCCCGACATACCGCGCTGGATCTGGGCATGGCTGCCGACCGTGGGCAGATAGAAAAGGATGGACTTCACCGTGGTCCTTTCGGTTCGCGGCGCCGGCGCGTGACGGCACGCCGGGGGCGGCTGGGGCCTGTGGCGGGCGTCCCGTCCGTCCGCCCGCGCGCGGCGCCGCGAACCGAAAGG
>NZ_JCANQV010000174.1:0-12638 GCF_059553635.1 Candidatus Streptomyces philanthi | reverse complement strand
GCCCGCTCCCGGCTCGCCGGAGAGCTGGCGTTCGCCGCGGCGCGCGGCACCGTGACCCCGGTGGTACGGCAGCGGCGGCTGCCGATGCTGCTGCCGCCCTCACCGACCGTCGACGGCGCGCCCGGCCGCGAACTGCGCGACCTGGTCCGGGCGATCGAGGCCCGGCCCGGCGTACTGGCCTGCACCGTCTTCCACGGCTTCCCGTACGCGGACACCGCGCAGGCCGCCACCAGCGTCGTCACCGTCACCGACGGCGACCCGGACCTCGCCGGCAAGTACGGCGACGAGGTGGCCGCGTGGCTGGAGACCCACCGGGAGCGCTTCCGCGGAACACTCCTGGAACCCGCCGACGCCGTCCGCGCCGCCCGCGAGGCCGGCACGGGAACGACGGTGATCGGCGACGGCAGCGACAACCCCGGCTGCGGAGGCTGCGGCGACAGCACCCATCTCCTCCGCGCCCTGCTGGAGGTGCCCGAACCGACCTGCTTCGCCACCCTGTGGGACCCGCGGGCGGTGTCCGCCGCGGTCTCGGCGGGCGTCGGCAGCACGGTGCGGCTGCGGCTGGGCGGCAGGCACGGCTGGGCCAGCGGCCCGGCCGTCGAGGCCGAGGGCACCGTACGGTCCGTCACCGACGGGGAGATCGTCCAGACCGCGATGCGCCGGGGCAAGCGCGCGGAGTTCGGCCCCTGCGCCCGGATCACCGTGGGTACGTGCGAGGTGATCGTGGCCTCCCAGCGCCGCCAGGTGCTCGACCCGGAGATCCTGCTGCTCCACGGCTGCGTCCCGGAGCGCTACCGGATCGTCGGGGTGAAGTCGGTCAGCCACTTCCGGGCGGGGTTCGCCGGGGTCGCCGACCGCATCCTGGTGGCGGACGCACCGGGACCCACGGCCCGCGGCATCGAGCACATCCCCCGCCAGGGACCGACGCGCCGTCTGTGGCCCATGGCGGCGTGGCCGTCGTCCGGCTGACCGGCCGGAACGCCACGCGGGCCCGGGGGGTGGACGCCGGTGAGCGGCCCCTGGAATGGTTGTACGGTGACACACCGGACGGCCCCGGCGGCCCTGCACCGGCGCCCGCACCGCGTGACCGAACGCACTGCCCACGGCCCCCGCCGGGCCAGGAACCGAGGCGTGACAGCATGAACGAGCGTGGCCAGGAGAGCTACTTCGAGCGCGTCAGCGATCAGGTCTACCTGCCGACCCGGCACACCCAGGGCCCCTGGGACCCGGCCTTCCAGCACTTCGGGCCACCGGGGGCGCTGCTGGCCAGGGAGTTGGAACGGCAGCTCGGCGGCGAAGCGGACACCCTGTCCCTGGGACGGATCGCGTACGACATCCTCGGCCCCCTCCCGCTGCGGCCGCTGACCGTCCGGGCGCGGGTCGAACGGCCCGGCAGGCGCGTCCGGTTGCTGCGCGGCGAGATGCTCGACGGGGACCGGCTGCTGGTCTCGGCCTCCGCCTGGGCCGTGCGGCACGCCCCGGACGAGGTGACCGTCGCGGAGGGCGAGCACAAGCCGCCGTCCCGGCCCCCGGCCGGCGACGCGCCCGGCACGCCGATGCCCGCGCACTGGGAGTGCGGCTTCCTCGCCTCCGTCGAATGGCACTTCGTGCACGGCGCGTACGAGCGGCCCGGCCCGGCCGCCGCCTGGCTGCGGCCCCGGGTACCGCTGCTGGCCGGAGAGGAGTGGTCGCCCGCCCAGCAGGTGGTCCTGACCGCCGACTCGGCCAACGGCATCAGCGCCGAACTCGACATCCGCACCTGGGGGTTCGTCCCCCCGGAACTCACCGTCCACTTCGCCCGCCCGCCCCGCGGCGACTGGCTCTGCCTGGACGCCGAGACCAGCGTCTCCCCGGGGCGCCCGGGACTCGCCACCTCGATCCTGTACGACGCCGACGGACCGGTCGCCCGCTCCGCCCAGACGCTGCTGATGCACCAGCGTTAGATCCTGTGGCGAAAGTGCCGTCCGCTCCGCGCGGATGCTCCTGACGGAGGGCCGTCCCGGTACTCCCCGTACCCGGGACGGCCCTCCGTCCTGCGGTCCCGCCCGGTCGCCTCAGCCCCGCAGACCCCGCACCCGTTCGGCGAGCCGGGCCGGTGTGGACGCCTCGAACAGGTCTCGTGCCGAGAGCGGCACCCCCAGCTCCCGCGCCAGTACGGCCATGGTCGCCGTGGCCAGCAGCGAGTGCCCGCCCAGCGAGGCGAACTCGTCGTGCGCGCCCACCCTGTCGACGCCCAGCACCCGGCTCCACTCCGCCGCGATGACGCGTTCCACGTCGTCGCGCGGCGCCTCGTAGGGCGTCTCCAGATGCGGCCTCGCGGCGGGCACGGGGACATCGGCCAGCGCCGCGCGGTCCGTCTTGCCGCCCGCGGTGAGCGGGAACCGGTCGTGCACCAGGAAGACCGCGGGGATCATATGGCCGGGCAGCCGCTCGGCGAGGAAGTCCCGCAGCTCGTCCACCGGTACCGACGCGTCCCCGGCCAGTGCGACATGGGCGATCAGCCGGCGGTCGCCCGCCGCGTCGTCGGCCCGCGCCTCGACCACCGTCTCCCGCACCCGCGGATGCAGGGTGAGCGCCGCCTCGATCTCCCCGGTCTCGATACGGAAGCCCCGCACCTTCACCTGGTGGTCGATCCGGCCGAGGAACTCCACGGCGCCGTCGGGCAGATGCCGCACCCGGTCCCCGGTGCGGTACATCCGCGCCCCGGGGACGAAGGGATCGTCGAGGAAACGCTCCGCGGTCAGCTCCGGCCGCCTCCAGTAGCCGCTGCCCACCCCCTCCCCGCCGATGAACAGCTCACCGGGCACACCCGGCGGGACCAGGTCGCCGTACTCGTCGAGGACGTAGAGCCGCTGGCCCGGCAGCGGCCTGCCCCACGGCACCCAGGCGCGCCGGGCGTCCTCGGCGGTGACCGGGTGCGCGGTGGAGGTGAAGGACACCTCGGTCATCCCGGCGAAGTTGAACGCCCGGCTGCCGGGCGCCAGATCGGCCAGCATCCCGGGGACCTCCGGCGGGAACCTGTCACCGCCCAGCCCGACGGTGCGCAGCCGCGGCGGCAGCCCCTTCCCGGACGCGTACGCCTCCTCCAGCGCGCCCCGGAACAGCGCGGGCGTCGAACTCCACACGGTGAGGTCCCGGTCGTGGGCGAGGTCCAGCAGCCGGGCCGGGTCGGTGGCGTCCGCCGGTTCGGGGATGACCAGGCAGCCGCCCGAGATCAGGGTGCAGAGCACATCGAAGGCGGACATGTCGAAGCTCAGCGAGGACGCCTGGAGGAGCCTGGTGCCGGAGCCGAGACGCAGCCTGCTCTGGAGGGCGCGCATGGTGCGCAGCACCCCGCGGTGGGTGTTGGCCGCGCCCTTGGGGCGGCCGGTGGAGCCGGAGGTGTAGATGACGTAGCACAGGGCGTCCGGCGTCACGGCCGGGCACGGCGCGCCGTCGCCGGGCTCCGGGCCCGGCTCCGGGTCCGCGCCCAGGGGCAGCGTCTTGGCGGAACCGCCGCGCAGCAGGCCGGCCGACCCGGGGTCGGTCAGGACGACGGGCGCCGCGCTGTCGTCGAGCATGAACCGCAGCCGTTCGACCGGGTACGCGGGATCCATCGGCACCCAGGCGGCGCCCGCCTTGAGGACGGCGAGGATGCCCACGATCACCTCGGTCGAGCGCTGGGCGCAGAGGGCGACGACCTGCCCGGGGCCCACCCCGTGCGCGGTCAGCCGCCGCGCCAGCCGCGCCGCCTCGTCCTCCAGCCGGCCGTACGTCAGCACGGAGGGTCCGCACACGGCGGCGGGCGCGTCCGGGGCGGTGCGGGCCTGCTCGGAGATGAGGTCGTGCAGACAGCTCTCCTCCGGGGGGAGGGTCCCGGTGGCGTTCCACTCGTCCAGGACCAGGCGCCGTTCGGCCGGGGTGATCAGCGGCAGCCGGGAGACGGGCGTGTCGGGGGCTTCGGTGGCCGCGGCGAGCAGCAGCGGGAGGCGGGCCGCCACCCGTTCCGCGGTGACCGGCTCGAACAGCTCGGGCGCGTACTCCAGCGTCCCGTCGAGGCCGCCCCCGGGGCGCGGTTCCAGGACGAACCGCAGCTCATGGGCGCAGCCCGTGCGCGGCAGCCGCACGGGGGCCAGCGGGAGCCCGGCGAGCGCACCGGGCAGCAGCGGCGTCTCACGCACGGTCAGCGCCACGGCGGGAAGCGTCGCGTGCGGCGCCGGCCCGTCCGCGCCGGCCTTCGGCAGCAGATCGCGGAACGAGACGTCCGGCCCGCTGCTCGCGCCGCCGACCCGCACCCCGCCCTCTCCGTCGCGGAACGCCACCTCGGTGTCGGCACCGGCACCGAGCCGGGTCAACAGCACATGGACCGCCGTCAGCAGCCCCTCGGCGACACCGGCCCCGCACTCCCGCGCCAGGGCCCGCAGCGCCGTGACGGTGCCGTCCGGTACATGGAACGGCACCGTGGCGGCTATCCCCGCCGGCGCGGACGCCCGGGGCCAGTCGGTGGGGACCGTGCCCGAGCGCACCGGCAGATCATGGCCGTCGTCGATCGTCCGCTGCCCGGGAGGGCCCGCGGTCGCGCCGTCGCGGGCGGCGGCGAAGTCCTCCAGCAGCAGCCGGAGCCCGGGTTCGTCCAGCGCGGAGCGGTGCGCGGCCAGGGCGAGCACGGCACCGTCCGGTACGAGCAGCAGCGCGGCCCGCAGCAGCGGCTCCTGGGAGGCGATGTCCCAGGGCGCCGTCGCCGTCAGGGCCAGGACGTCCTCCGTCGCCGCCTCGCGTTCCCCGTCCGGGAGATGGCGGAGGTCGGTCACCGGCAGGAGGCGGTGCGGGGCGGTGCCGGTCACCCGCAGCGCGGGCCACCGTCCGGCCGCTGTGAACAGCGCGGACCGCAGCGCCGTCACCTCGGGCGGCCCGCCCAGGACGCCCGCCACCGCGCAGGTCTCCCGGCCGGCCCCGGACAGCGGCTCTCGCGCGGTGTCCGTCCGGGCGGGCGAGGAGGTGTCGATTCCTGTCATCACACGTGTCCCTTCCCCGTCGCCGTGGACGGGCGCTGGTCGTCGGCCGGTGCCCCCGCCACCGGGGCCCGGGGCAGCTCACGCGGGCAGCGGGAGATCGGCCAGAAGCCGCGACAGGTACTGCCGCTCGTGCCCTCGGAAGAAGAAGTGGCCACCCGGCAGGCGGCGCACACGGAAGTCGTGCGGGTTCTCCCGGCGCCAGGCGGCGAGCCCGCCGGGGGAGGTGCTGGTGTCGTCGGTGCCCGCGTACACCCGTACGGGGCAGGGGAGCGGAGGTGCCTGGGCGTAGCGGTAGGCGGCGAGCAGGGCGATGTCCGCGCGGAGCACGGGCAGTACCGCGTCCATCAGACCGGCGTCGGCGAGCGTGTGCCGGTCCGCGACGCCGAGGTCGTGGAAGAGCGCCAGCAGTTCGTCGTCGGTCAGGTCCGCGTACGCGGCCGCCCGTTGCGCCGTGGGCGCGTCGTACGAGGAGACCAGCAGCGCCGCCGGCGGCAGCACGCCCCGGCGGTGCAGTGCCCGCGCCGTCTCCAGCGCGGGCACCGCCCCCAGGCTGTGGCCGTGGACGGCCGTCGGCCGGTGGGGCAGCCGCTCCAGGCAGTCCGCGACGGCCTCGGCGATCCGGGCGCAGGACGTGGTGAACGGCTCGCCGTAGCGCGCGCCGTGCCCGGGGAGTTCGACGGCGGCCAGCTCCACGTGCGGGGGCAGGAGAGGCGCCCACGTCCGGTAGAGGGCGGCCGATCCGCCGGCGGGGGGCAGGCAGAGCAGCCGCAGCCGGGCGAACGGCCTCGGGCACGGGACGTGGAGCCAGGGCGCGCCCGGGTCCTCGCCGCTAGGCACGAAGAAGCGTTTCGGCGCCGGCCAGTTCGCGTGCGATGGCCTCGATCTCGGGCTCCGGGTCGATCCAGTCGGTGTCCAGCCCCTTCACCACGAGCCGGGTGGCGCTCCTGACGAAAGCGGTGATCTGCTCCATCGTCATTCCCTGGGAGAGCAGATACGGAATGCACCAGATGCTCAGCCCGTACAGCGGCATCAGCGCCGGGCCCCGGACGCTGCGGATGAGTTCGTTCTTCCAGCCGATGGCCTCCTGCCAGTTCATGGTGGCATGGCTCCAGGAATAGCCGCTGCCCTCGATCCCGTACTTCTCCCGCTGCTTCTCGATCGGCGCCAGCACGTCGTGGTAATAGAGCTGGACGTTGTAGAAGGTGGGCTGGGCGCGGTTGAGGAAATCGATGGTGTTGCGGACGGTCTGCTCGGTCTCGCCCGGGAATCCGAGGACGATGGAGGCGAGGGTGACGATGTTGCGCCGGGTGAGTTCGCGGATTCCGTACTCGTACCGGTCGGTCCTGGCGAACTTCGTCATGTTCTTCAGGATCTGCTGGTCGCCGGACTCGATACCGAGGAAGACGCCGATGCAGCCCGCCTCCGCCATCAGGTCGAACGCCTCGTCGTCGGCGTTGGAACAGCGGAAGAAGGAGACCCACCGCAGATCGAACTTGTTCTTGATCATCATGCGGCAGATCTTCTTGAACCGTGGCAGCGGAACGTTGAACGTGTCGTCCACGAAAATCATGTTGCGGACCCCGTGTTCGCACAGGTACCGCAATTCTTTCTCGATCGTGGACAGATCGCTGAGCGTCAACGGGCCGGCCATGGCCGGGTAATTGCAGAAGGCGCATCCGAACGAGCAGCTGCGCGAGGTCCGCATATAGCTGGTCGGCGCGTAATAGGACGGGTCGAAGAGGGACCAGTCGACGGCGTTCTCGTCGAGGTCGTTGTTCTCGACCATCGGCAGGGTGCGCAGCAGCGGCCCCCGGGCGCCGCCCGGCCCCCGGTAGATCAGGTTCGGCGTCCTGCTGAGGTCGCCGCCCTTGTCGCGCAGCGCCCCCAGCACCGCGGCGAGGGTGTCCTCACCCTGCGCGCTGTCGATGTAGATGTCGGCGCCGATCGCGCCCAGCAGCACGTCCTGGACCTGCGGCGGCTGCCCGGCGCACAGATTGTGCACCCGCGGTCCGCCGACGACGACGGGTACGTCGGGGTTGTGTTTCCGTACGAAGTCGATGATCTGCCGGATCGGTTCGTCGTCGACGTAGTACGTGGTGGTGATGGCCACCGCCCGGGGGGAGCCGGCCAGCAGCTCGGCCAGATGCTCCTTCCCGGTGTTGAAGAAGTTGACGATGTCGATGTCGAACCCCCGGCGGCGCAGGAAGCTCGCGAGGTAGGCGACGCCGAGGCTGGGCATCTCGAAGGCGGTGAGCCGGGACGGTTGTCCGGTGAGGCGTTCCCGGACGGTGTTGAGCAGATCCATGTAGGTCCTGCGGCCGTCGCCCAGCAGCACGGAATTGGTGAGGAGTTCGCTGTACGAACCGGAGGTGGTCTCGAAGACCTTCTGCGCACGCGCGAAGTCGGCGAAGTCGATTTCGTTGAAGCCGATGAGTATGCAGTCCGGACTTTTCACTGGATCACCTCGGGAACCTGGGGTCTACGGGGGAGACGGTCCTGGCGGTGCGTTACTTTTCCGGTGCTTGGCGGTGCGAATGTCAACGGCGGTGGAAGGAACGATGGTTCATTTCCTTCCACCGCCGGGCCGTCCGCGGGGACGGCGCCGCTACGGGTGCAGCGACGCTCCCTTGACGACCTTGTCGACGGACTTGCGGTCGGCCCGCAGGGCCAGACCGACCAGACGGAGCTTCTCGGTCGGTACCGCCTCGACGGCCGCCCGGTTGTCCTCGTCGTTGTTGGTCACGAAGAGTTCTTCGGTGTAGACGGCGGTCGGGATCTCCCGCCGCAGCGCGCGTTCGTGGATCTGGGTCAGCTTCTCACCACTCGCGGCGAACACCAGTACGGGCTGCCGGAACATCGGCAGATATTCCACACCCGAACCGTCCTTGTACGGCTCGCCGGTCACATCCTCGACCGTCGCGGCGATGCCACTCACGGTGAACGCGGTGACATTGAGCTTCTGCCACGCTTCGAGATCGTCTCGCAGAACCACGGCGATCTTCGTGTCCCAGACCACTGGAGTCGGCGAGCTCTCGTCGGTCATTTGGTGGTGCCTCCTCAGATCGTGCACTGAGCGCGCGTCCTCACGACACGCGTGGCACCTGATTCTGGTGTGCTCCACCGTGCGATGTCTTGGACGTTCTTGCCGTTCTCGGGAGTGTCCGCAGCTCAGGACCCCCGGACCGCCCGGGCCTGCCCGGCGAGTCGCTCCGCGGCGGCCGCCAGCAGCTTGTCGTCCTTGCAGAAGGCGAGCCTGACGAGATGCCGGCCCGCGTCCTTGTCGTCGTACAGCGCGCTGCTGGGGATCGCGGCCACCGAGGCCGAGTGCACCAGGGAACGGCACAACGCGTCCCCGTCGTCGGTACCGAAGGACCGGGCGTCCATCTGCACGAAATAGGTGGCATGGCTGGGATAGGTGCGGATACCGCCCTCCCGCAACCCCGCCACCAACAGGTCCCGGCGGCGCTCCAGACTCGCGCGCAGCTCCGCGACCCAGGGCATGCACGCGGTCAGCGCATGGGCGACACCCGCCTGCAACGGCGTGCCGGTGCCGAAGGTCAGATACTGCTTGACCGTACGGACCGTCGTCACCAGACCGGACGGACCACAGGCCCACCCCACCTTCCAGCCGGTGGCACTGAACGTCTTGCCGGCCGACGAGATCGTCAGCGTACGGTCGCGCATGCCCGGCAGGGCGGCCAGCGGAAGATGGCGCAGCCCGTCGAAGACGAGGTGCTCGTACACCTCGTCGGTGACGGCGACCAGATCGTGCTCCACGCACAGCTGGGCGATCAGGGCCAGTTCGGTCTCGTCGAACACCTTCCCCGTGGGATTGTGCGGCGTGTTCAGCAGTACGACCCGGGTGCGCGGGCCGATGGCGTCGCGCAGCGCCTGCGGGTCGAAGGTGAAACGGGTGCCGTCGAACTCCAGCAGCACCGGCACCGCGCGGGCCTGGGCCATCGCCAGGCAGGCGCTGTAGGAGTCGTAGAGCGGATCGAAGACGACGACCTCGTCACCGGGGTCGCACAGCCCGATGAGGGCGGCGGCGATCGCCTCGGTGGCACCGGCCGTCACCACGACCTCGGTGTCCGGGTCGTAGCGCACACCGTGGTCGGCCGCGCGCCGTTGTGCGATCGCCTCGCGCAGGACGGGGAGGCCGATGGCGGGCGGGTACTGGTTCAGTCCCCGGGACATCGCCTCGCGGGCGGCGTCCAGCAGCTCCGGCGGCCCGTCGCTGTCGGGGAAGCCCTGCCCGAGGTTGGTCGCCCCGGTCCGCTGGGCCAGGGCGGTCATCTCACTGAAGATCGTCGGTCCGGCGAACGGGTGAAGGCGTGCGGCGATACGTATGGGGGGCACAGGTCCTCCGTGGGAGAGCGGGCGCTACGGCGCCCGGGGATGTCGTGGGGAATGCCGGGGTGCTCAGGGACGGATCTCCTCGGACGGCTCCGGTGTGGTGGGGGACGGGGTACGGGCCGGCGTCCGGCGCCGCGCCGCGATCCGGCGCCACAGCGGCAGCCCGCCGCTCACCGCGAGCAGCGCGCCCGCGACCATCAGCAGCGCGCCGCCGCTCTGCGTCCAGTTCAGCCCCTCGCCCAGGAACAGGGCCGCGCCGCCCGCGCCGAAGACCGGCGAGAGGAACATCATCACCGTGGCCGTCGACGGGCCGACCGCCTGCACCCCGCTGTAGTAGAAGACATAGGCGATCGCCGTCGGCCCCACCGCCAGATAGGCCACCACCAGCCAGAAGCCGCCCGAGAGATCGCCCCACGCCACGGCCGGCAGCGCGGGCGCCGCCACGACGGCCAGCATCAGCGAACCGCTGAGCGTCGCCAGCGCGGTGGCCCTGATCGGGTCGCCGGTCACGACACGCTTGGACACCAGGGTGTACGCGGACCAGCACACGGCCGCCGCCAGGAAGACCAGATCCCCCGCCAGCCGCCGGCCGTCCGCCGTACCGCCCACACCGACGAGGAAGACCCCCGCGCCGATGATGCCCAGGACGAGTCCGGCGACACGGGCCCCGGTGGTGCGTTCCCGCAGGAACACCACGGTGATCGTGGTGGTGATGACCGGGGCGAAGACCGGCACGATGATGCTGCCGTCGATGGACGGCGCCAGCGAAAGACCCCAGAAGAACAGGGTGTTGTACCCGAAGACGCCCAGCGCGCCGAGCAGCGAGGTACGGGCGATCTCCCGGCGGGTGAGGGACAGCCGGCCGCCGGTGGCGAGCAGCCAGCCGAGGATGATCAAGCCCCCGAAACCGAAGCGGAGCAGCGCGGCCACCTGGTGCGGGATGTCCTCCACGATGGCCTTCGACGCGGGGAAGGCGCTGCCCCACAGGGCCACGGTGAGCGTGAGCGTCGCGAGAACGGGGGCCTTCTGCCGCTTGGGCTGCTCCTCGGGCCCCGGCGCCGCCGATGGATCGCTGGGTAATTTCGACATGTCCTCGTGTGGCATACGGGTGCCGTCCCTTGCTGTCGCGCGTGTGATGTGTGAGGCCCCCGCTGCCGGGCAGAGGGGGCCTCGGGTCCTTGTCGCCTACGCCCGCCGGACGCCGTCGTCGGCGACGAGCCCGCCGATCTCGGCATGGCCGGGCCCGGCCGGACGGGCCCTGACCACGGAGCCGTGCCCGTGCCGGACGGTCAGCGGACGGGCCAGCCGCGCCGCGAGCAGGAGGGAGGCGGAGCCGCACGCCTCGTCCTCCCGCACCCCGAACCCGGCGGCGAACACCCGGGCCCGCACCACCCCGGCGGCCTCGTCCTGCCAGGCCCACGCCTGGGTCCGCGCCCAGAGCTCGTCACCCGCCGGTCCGCCGAGCGGCGGCGGGCACAGCGCCTCGACGTCGCCGGGGCCGGGGAACTCGCGGTGCAGCCACGGGGGAGCGTCCGCCACCGCGCCACGCACCCAGGTGGTGCCGTCGGCGTCGGCGGTCGTCGGCACCGTCTCCGTGAGCCGGACCGGGCGCAGCTGGGTGGGCCGGCGGCCGGTGACGCGGGCGAGCAGGGCGCTCGTACCGACCAGCGGGTGCCCGGCGAAGGGCAGTTCGCAGGCGGGCGTGAAGATCTGCACCCGCCCGGCCGGGACGTCGTCGAGGAAGACGGTCTCGCTGTAGCCGAGCCGGGTGGCCAGCGCCTGCCGGTCGTCCGGACCGAGGCCCGCCGCTTCGAGCACCACACCGAGCGGATTGCCCGCTCGCCCGTGCTCATCGGTGAAGACACGCAGAACGTGAACGTCCAAGACGGGAACCTCCGTTGCTGGTCAGGTGGACAAGGGCACGCCCGGGTCGTCGCGTGCGGTCAGAGCCCGGGAGGCGCGGAGATCCCGAAGCGCGCGTCCGCACGGCGCGACGCGCCGACCATGAACTGGTGCGGGGTGACCCCGGTGTACTGCTTGAAGACCCGGTTGAGATGGGCCTGGTCGTAGAACCCGACCTCACGCGCGATGCAGGTGGCCCGCGCCCCGTCGGCCAGCAGCTGCCGGGCCCGTTTGACCCGCAGCAGATTCTGGAACGTGTGCGGCGGCATCCCCACCTCGGCACTGAACAGCCGCGCCAGCCGGTACGGGCTCATACAGGCGACGGCGGCGAGTTCGTGGAGGGAGACCTTCTCCGCCACCCGGGACTCCAGGTACTCCCGGGCGAGCGACACCGCCCGGCGTCCGCAGGCCGGCGTGTCCGGCCGGGGCGCCGCCTCGGCGCACCCGTACCGCTCCCGCAGTGCCTTCCCGACCTTCGCCAGCAGCTGCTCCTGGAGCAGCCGGCCGCCCGCGGACGGGTCGGGGCGCAGCGCCCGGTGGGTGCGGTCCAGCAGCGCGGTGAGCCGGGGGTCGCGCAGCACCGTCCTGCGGAACGACCAGGGGCGGCCCCCTCCGCCCTGCGGGGGCGCCGCCGGGTCGTGGTAGCGCTCCAGCGCGCCCGGCGCCAGGTACAGCACCCGGTAGCGGTAGCCCTGGGGGTCGGCGAGGTCGCCGGTGTGCACCTCACCCGCGTTGATCACGAACACCTCGCCCGCGGTGGCGACATGCGTCTCACCGCGGTACAGGAAGGAGGCCGCGCCGCTGTCCACCATGGCGACGGTGGTCGCGTCATGGGTGTGGCGCGGATACTCGTGTTTTCTGAAGTGGGCGTGGAGCACTTCCACCCCACTGACCTCTGGTCTCCAGTACATCGATAAGTCCCTGGAAGCGACCATGGCCGCGACTATAGCAGCAGGCACCGGCGGCCCAGCGGCATCGAGTTGGGGATTCCGGGGGCCGTCCGAGGGGCGGTTTCCGGCGCGGGGGAGGGGCCGCTCCGGCACGTTCCACGGTCACGGTGGGTGTGCTTCCCGGCACCGTGAGGGCGTCATGGCGGGGCGCGCGGGGCCGTAGCCGCTGGGAACGGGCGCGCGCCGCGCGGCGCGCGAAAATGGAGGGGAGGGCCGCCCGCAGGCCCGGGGCCGCGTCCGCGACGGCCGAGGAGGCGAAACGCGATGATGTTCTGGTACGGACACGGAGCGGGCGGGTGGGGCTGGCTCGGAGTGATGGTCGGCACGGCCGTGGTCTGGATACTGATCATCGTCGTCGCCGTGCTGCTCGTCCGGGCCCTGTCCCGTCCCGGCCCGCCCGGCGGCGAGCGCCCCGGATGGCAGGGGCCCCCGCCGCCCC
>NZ_JCANQV010000173.1:0-12734 GCF_059553635.1 Candidatus Streptomyces philanthi | reverse complement strand
TGCGGCACCGCAGCCACACCGTGCCGTCGTCCGCGGCGCCCGTCTCCCACCCGGTCAGATGCCGGTCCGCCAGAGCGCGGTAGCGGGCCACCCCCGTGTTGCGCACATCGCCGTCGAGACACGCCTCGACCTCCACGGTCCCCGTCCAGCCGTCCGGGACGAACGCGGTGCGCTGCGCCGCGAGATGCGGGTCGCCCATGTGCACCAGCCGCCGCTGCGTCACCTCCAGTCCGTGCCCCTCCCCGTCGTCGTACACCGAGTGGCGGGTCAGCACGCCCTGCCGCAGATCGAGCGTCTGCCGGTGCTCGGACAGCTGCGGGTGGTCGGGGGTCAGCCACGGCCCCGCCGGGCCGCCCGCGGGGTGCGCGCGGTAGCGCAGCGGCAGCCAGTCGGGCAGGTTGACCAGGTCCTCGTTCCCGATCCGGTGGCCCCCGACGGTGGACACCAGCCGGTTGTAGCAGCCCGCCAGATACGTCCCCGGGTAGTGAACGGGACCGCGCGGCGCCTCGGAGGCCGCGCCACGGGTGGCGAAGTAGCCGTTGCCCAGCGTGCACAGCGCCTCGCGCAGCTGTTCCTGGTCCGGGTCGTACCCCTCGTAGGACCACGTCCAGGCGCCGGCCATCAGTCCTCCCCGGGGACCAGCAGGTCGGACGGGTCGGCGACCACCACATCGGCGCCGTGGCGGCGCAGCGCCGCCGCGCCCGACGGGTCCCCGGCGCGGTGCACCCCCACCACGAGCCCGAACCCGCCGCGGCGGCCCGCCTGCACACCGGCCAGCGCGTCCTCGACGACCGCGGCGTCCTGGGGCTGCGCCCCCAGCCGGTGCACCGCCTCCAGGAACAGCGCCGGATCGGGTTTGCCGGGCAGCCGCATCCGGTGCGCCTCCTCCCCGTCCACCACCACCTGGAACAGGCCGATCACCCCGGCCGCCGTCAGCAGCGCGGTCGCGTGCCGGGACGCCGAGGCGGCCGCGCACGGGACGGGCCGGGCGCGCAGCGCGTGCAGCAGCCGCACGGTCCCGGGCAGGGCCGGGACACCGCGCTCCCGCACGGCCGCGGTGAACAGCTCCTCCTTGCGGGCCGCGACCGCCCACACCGTGTCCGTGCCGGGCGCGTCGCCCTCGTCACCGGGCGGCAGGTCCAGGCCGCGGGAGGCGAGGAAGGCCGCCGCGCCGTCCGGCCGCGACAGGCCGTCGACGTGCCGGGCGTACTCGTCCACCGGGTCGAACGGCCGCTGCCCGTGCCGCGCCAGGACGGCGTCGAAGGCGCCCTTCCAGGCCGCGGCGTGCGTCCCGGCGGAGTCGACGACGACCCCGTCGGTGTCGAACACCACGGCCCGCATCGAGCGCAGGCACGCGGCCAGGGACGGCGTGCCGGTCATGGGAGGGTCCCTTCGTCCGCGGCTCCTTCCATGGGAGCACGACTCCGCCGTACGGGCGCGCCGCGCTCAGGGCGCCCCGGGACGCGCGCCCTGCCCGGCGGCCGCCGGGGGCTCGTGGGGCGAGGCGAGGACGGCGCGTTCGATGCGCCGTCGCACCTGCTCGGTCAGCTCCGCGAGCGCCGCCGAGATCGCCGGGAGCGGGGGGACCGGCGACCGGATGAGCAGGGCGTCCCCGGGCAGCGAGGCGATGTCCTCGGCGCAGCGCTCCCGGGCCCGCGCCACCGTGCCGGGCGGCGCGCAGCGTTCCCCGCCGCGCATCATGGTCTCCAGCAGCGGCAGCCCGCCCCCGACCGGCGGTTCCTGCGCCAGGCCGATGACGTCGTTGCAGCCCGGCCGGCGGAAGACCTGCTTGCGGCCCGGCGCGGTGAGCTTGTCGGTCGACAGCTTCATCACCGGCCGCGCGTCGTACTCGACGAGCTTGTAGACGGAGTCCAGGTACGGCGCGTCGGCGCTGACCCCGACCCGGGTGCCCACCGCGTAGGTGTCGATCGGGGCGCCGGAGCGCACCAGGTCGTGGACGGAGAACTCGTCGAGGCCGCCGCTGGCGACGATGCGGACCCGCGGCAGCCCGGCGGCGTCCAGCATCGCCCGGGTCCGGACGGCGAGCGCCCCGAGGTCGCCGCTGTCCAGGCGGACCGCCGCCCCCTCGGCGCGGCCTTGGGCGTGCAGCACACGGGCCGCCGCGGCGACGCCGGAGAGGGTGTCGTAGGTGTCGACCAGCAGGGTGACGGGCCCCGGGTGGCCCCGGACGAACGTGGTGAACGCGGCGTCCTCGTCCTCGAACGCCTCGACGTACGAGTGCGCCATGGTGCCGATGGCCGGCAGATGGCCCGCGTGGGCCGCCGCGACATTGCTGGTGCCCGCGAAGCCGGCGACGGCGGCGAGCCGGGCGGCCCGGTCGCCGGCCTCGGTGCCGTGGGTGCGCCGCAGGGAGAAGTCGACCACCGGGTGGCCGCGGGCGGCGAGGACGCACCGGGCGCACTTGGAGGCGACCGTGGTCTGGTGGTTGAGCTGGTTGAGCACGAACGTCTCGACGAGCTGGGCCTGCGGGAGCGGGGCGGTGACCTCCAGCAGCGGCTCACCGGGCAGTACCACCCGGCCCTCGGGCACCGCCCGCACCTCGCCGGTGAAGCGGGTGCCGAGCAGCGGCGCCAGCTCGGCCGCGGGCCGCCGCATGACGTCGGCGAACACCTCCACCTCCGCGGGGCCGACCCGGAACGCGGCGAGGTGGTCGAGGACGGACTCGGCCCCGGCGGCGACGAGGAAGCCCCGGTCCGGGGGCAGGTCCCGCACGAAGCAGCTGAACGTCGCGGGCCGTGTCATGCCCTCCCGCAGATAGGACAGGGCCATGGTCACTTCGTACAGGTCGGTGGTGGTCGCGTCCGCCATGGTCGGCTCCTTCCGGCCGGCTCCGGGGCGGTGGCGGGCGTGGGCTCAGCCCATCGCGTTCGTCCAGCCGTACGGGGTGCGGTCGCCGCTCTGCGGCGGCGCGGCGCCCATGTCCTCCAGGTCGTGGTCGGCCCTGCGCATCAGCTGCCCCGCGAGGTCGCCCATCGCGCGGCTGGCGGCGAGTTCGTCGCCGATCTCGGGGACGTCCACGTCCTGCGGGTTGCAGCGGGCGACGCCGTGACCGGTGATCTCGGTCCCGCCGATCCTCAGTTCGACCCGTGCCCTGGTCGTCCCGTCCTCCTCGGAGAGATGGAGACGCACGGGCCATTCCAGTGTCCTCGTCATGGTCTGCCTCCGCTTGCTCCGCGGGCCGCCGTGCCGGGCGGCCGCCGCGACGTGGCCCGGTGTGCCGGGGAGTTGCCGGAGTGTGGTCGCGCGCCGGGGGCCGGGGAGGGGCGGCCGGCGCACCGCCGGTGTGCGACCAGCGTACGTCGCGAACCGGCCAGGTGCCGGAGGGTGCGGTGGTGCGCCGGTGGTACGTTGTGCCGGACCTATTGACCGTACGCGGTCAGCTAGTAAAGTCCGGACCAATCCGCGGGCCTGCCCGCGACGTCCCTGCCCGGAGCCGGCGCCGGGCGGACGGTCGTGGCGCCGTCCGGCGGACCACCCTCGCGTCATCCACCCCCACACCCGACGAGGCGGCCCGGGGCGGACGTTCGGCGCCCGCGGCGTGCGCCACGTCCCCCGCACCCCGCGCGGCCGCCTCCCCCGCGAAAGGGTCGACATGAACAAGAAGAGAAGGCTGGCCATGACCATCGGTGCGGGCATCGCACCGCTCCTCGTCCTGGCCGTCCCGGCCGGACCGGCCGGCGCCCACGGCTATGTCTCCGCCCCGCCGAGCCGCCAGGCCCAGTGTGCCGCCGGCACCGTCAACTGCGGCCCGATCAAGTGGGAACCGCAGAGCGTCGAGGGCCCCAAGGGGCTCAAGAGCTGCAGCGGCGGCAACAGCCAGTTCGCCGACCTCGACGACGACGCCAAGGGCTGGAAGGTCACCCCCGTCGGCAGCACCACGACCTTCAACTGGCGCTTCACGGCCCGTCACGCCACGACGAACTACCAGTACTTCGTGGGCAACACCAAGGTCGCCGAGTTCGACGGCCACGGCCAGCAGCCGCCCGAGACCCTCTCCCACCAGGTCAACTTCGGTGGCCTCACGGGCAAGCAGAAGGTCCTCGCGGTCTGGAACATCGCCGACACCGCGAACGCCTTCTACGCCTGCGTCGACGTCAACATCGGCGGATAGCACCGCCGCGCCGCCGCCTCTCCGCCACGGCGGGGCGGCGGCGGCCCCCACCCGGCACCCGCCCCGGTCCGCCCCTCCCCGGCGGAGACGGAAGCGCGGCCTGAGCGGCGCGCGGAACCGTTACGATCGGCCTTCGTGGCCGTCGTCAGTGGCCGTCGCCGGGAGGAAGAATGGGCCTGTTCCGCCGAGGACCGAAACGCGATCCCCGCGATGCCGCCCGCGACGCGGAATTCTCCTTCTTCTCCGACCGGGAGGGCGGCGTCTTCCGGTCACAGGTCCGCCAGGCGTTCGCCGAACAGGGCCTGGAGGTCACGGTCTACGCGGGCGTCGTCGCCGACTCCGCGGGCCGCCAGTTCGGCCTGGGCAACCTCGCCGCCGTCTGCCACCGCGACCGCCGCGGCGAACGCGGCTGGCCCGCCCTGATCCGCGACCACGTCGGCAAGGTCCTGCGGACGATGGACGGGCCCCAGCCCCTGGAGATCCTCTCCGAGGACGAGATCCGCGCCTGCCTCTACCCCCGGCTCGTCGCCGAGGAGACCCTGCCCGCCTCGGACACCTTCCGCTACGGCCGCGAGCCCGCCCCCGGACTGCGCGAGGTCCTGGCACTCGACCTGCCCGACGCCGTCCAGATGCTCAGCGAGGACTCGCTGCGCGATGTCGGCGACCTCGCCGAACTGCGCATCCGCGCGGTCAACAACCTCCGCGCCCTGCCCGTGGAGGGCCATGAGACCGTCCGGCGCGGCGACGGCGCGACGTTCGAGGTCCTGCTCGGCGACTCGTTCTTCACCGCCAGCCGGGTCCTGGTCCTGGACGACCTGGTGCGGCGGATCGCCGGCACCCCGCTCACCGCGGACGGCGCGCTCGTGGCGGTGCCGTTCCGCCACCAGCTCGCGTTCCACCCCATCCACGACGCCCGGGTCGTCCCGGCGTTGCAGGCGATGGCCCAGTTCGCGGCCGCCGGGTACGAGGACGCGGCGGGCGCGATCAGCCCCAAGGTGTTCTGGTGGCGGCGCGGAATCCTGACGCCGCTGAGCGAACCGGACGGCGCGGGACTGCGGGTCGTCGTGGACGCGGACTTCCACGACATGCTGGAACGCCTCGTCGAGGACGACGCGTGACGGCCGCGGTCACACCGGCTCCGGCACTCCCGCCCACCCCGCCCAAAAATTTCTCGCAGAATCTTCACCGGAGCGGAACCCCGAGGCCCCTTCGACCGTTCTAGACAGTGAGGCCCCGCGTCATCCCCCGTGCGCGGGGCCTCACCACCGCCTACGGCGCCCCGTGCCCGTCGAGCCGGGCCTGCTCCTCCTCGGTCAGCAACCGCGAACGGATCAGGAACCGCACCCCCTCCGGCGCCTCCAGCGAGAAGCCGCTGCCGCGCCCCGGGACGACGTCCACCGTCAGACGGGTGTGCCGCCAGCGCGCGAACTGCTCCGCCGACATCCAGAACCCCACCGGCTCCGGCACCCCCTCGACGACCAGCCGCCCCAGCAGCACGTCCGACGCCCCGGTACGGAACTCCCCGGCCGGATAACACATCGGCGAGCTTCCGTCGCAGCACCCGCCCGACTGGTGGAACATCAGCGGCCCGTGCGCCTCCCGCAGCCGGCGCAGCAGCCCCGCGGCCGCCTCGGTCACCGCCACCCGCGCCACACCACCGGCCCCGGCCTCGTCGCTCCCCATCAGCACCACCCCGGCCACCGGACGGCGCCCTCCGCCGTCCCCGTCGTCTCCCGTGCAGCCATGTCCGTCCCTTCACCCGTGGGCCGTTCTCCCGACGGAATCCAGCCTGGCCGGAGAGCCCCGCCGCCCGCACCCGCCGCGCCGCCCCCGTCCGGACCCAGTCAACCTCCCGCTCCGTTGCGGGGAGGTTGCACGGCCCGCCACTCCCCGTGGTCCCGCGTGCGCGCCCTGCCGAGGTTTGCGCCGCGAGGGCGGGGGAACCCGGGGCCGAGCGGAGGGGGCTGGAGGTCAAAATGATCGTTCTCGGCGTCATTCTTCTCGTCATCGGTCTCGTCACCGGCATCTCGGTCCTCTGGACGATCGGGGTCGTCCTCCTGGTCATCGGAGCCGTCCTGTGGCTCCTCGGCAGCGTGGGACACGCGATCGGAGGCCGTAAGCACTACTGGTAACGGTGGCGGTCGGGGGCGTGCGAGCAGCACCGTCGAGTGACGGGGGCGGGTGCGCCGTGCGCCCGCCGAAGGGCCCCGGGAGCTAAGGGCCGCTTCGTGCCCGCACGCGCCGGAAACGGCGCCGGAGCGGGCGGTGCACCCGGGCGAACGGGCGGATACGGGGCAGGGGCGGCGGAGTGGGCCGT
The DNA here is from genome assembly GCF_059553635.1 of Candidatus Streptomyces philanthi. Lineage (NCBI taxonomy): Bacteria > Bacillati > Actinomycetota > Actinomycetes > Kitasatosporales > Streptomycetaceae > Streptomyces > Candidatus Streptomyces philanthi. The sequence continues at coordinate 6,285 of NZ_JCANQV010000173.1, read as the reverse complement.
GGCTGCCCGACAGGGCAGCAGCGCCTGATCAGCCAGATCCACGCCATCAGGGACAACGCCCTCCTCCCGCACGGACTCGATGTCGCGGGCCTCGGGGCCCGGGAGGCCGATGTGCTCCGGCACCTCGCCGACGGCCTGAACACCAAGGAGATGGCGGGGAAGATCGGCCGCTCCGAACGGACCATCAAGAGCGTCATCCACCAACTCGTCGCCCGCCACAACCTGAGGAACCGCACCCACGCCGTGGCCTTCGCCCTGCGCACCGGCGTGCTGTGACACACCGCCGCGCCCCGGCCCCGCGCGGCCCGGCACCCTGTGCGACGGCACCCCCGTGCCCGCGCGCCGCAACCACGCCGGCGGTCCCGGTTCGGGCAGCATGGGACGACGCCCCCGCCGCACCGGACGGCCCCTCGTGCCGCCTCCCCGTCCTCCCGGCCCGCGGCGGGAGGCCGGACCGGGCCGGCGGCCGGCCCCGGTCGGACCGGCACCCACCGAGGAACGGCGCGACGCTCAGGGAGCCACCATGGGAAAGCAGTTCGCACTTCACCGGGAGGTCCTCCTCCCGGCCCGACCGCAGGCGGTCTTCGACGCCGTCACCGCCCACACCGGCGCCTGGATGTTCCCCAAGGAGCAGGTCCCCGCCGTCGGCGGCGACGGACCCGACGCCCCCGGTGTCACCGCCTGGGAACCGCCCGGCCGGTTCGCGGTCCGCATGGACGGCGAGGACGGCTGGTTCAACTCCCTGGAGTACCTGGTCGAGGCCCGCGACGGGGACAGCGCCGTCCTGCGCTACACCCACCGCGGCGTCTTCCCCGAGGACTGGGACAACCAGTACCGCAGCTGCCACCATCACACGGACTTCTATCTGCACACCCTCGGCCAGTACCTGGCGCACTTCGCCGGCCGCCCGGCCGTCTACCTCGACATCCAGGGACCGGACGACTCCCTCGGCGCCGACGCCTTCACCCGGCTGCTGCGGGCCGCCGGGGTCGGCCCCGGCACCGCGGCGGGCGAGAGGCTGCGCCTCGCCGTCCCCGGGACGGAGCCGCTCGACGCGGTCGTCGACCACCGCTCCCCGTACTTCCTCGGCCTGCGCACCCCGGGCGGGCTGTACCGCTTCTTCGGCAGGAACGCCTTCCGGATGCCCGTCGCCGTGACACTGCACCTGTTCGACGGCACCACCGACCCCGAGCGCACCGAACGCGCCTGGCACGACTGGCTGCACGGCGTCTACGCGCGCTCCTGACGGGGCCGCTCAGCCGTCCCCGCCCTCCCGCCAGTGGTTCGTGATCGGCAGCCGGCGGTCCTTCCCGAACCCCTTGGTGGAGATCTTGGTACCGGGCGGGTACTGCCGCCGCTTGTACTCGGCCCGGTCCACCATCCGCAGCACCCGCGTCACCAGCTCCTCCTCGAACCCCTGCGCCACGATCTCCTCCCGCCCCTGGTCGCGGTCGACGTACAGCTCCAGGACACGGTCCAGGACGTCGTAACCGGGCAGCGAATCGGTGTCGATCTGGCCGGGACGCAGCTCCGCGCTGGGCGGTTTGGTCAGCGTGTTCTCCGGGATCGGCGGCGTCAGCCCCTGGTCGGCGGCGTGCCGGTTGCGCCAGCGGGCCAGCTCGTAGACGACGGTCTTGTAGACGTCCTTGATCGGCCCGTACGCGCCCGCCGTGTCGCCGTACAGCGTCGAATAACCGCAGGCCAGCTCCGACTTGTTGCCCGGCGCGAGCACCAGGTGCCCCTCCTGGTTGGAGATCGCCATCAGGGTCGTGCCCCGCAGCCGCGACTGGAGGTTCTCCTCGGCGAGCCCCGTCAGGCCCAGCGCCTCCATGTACGCGTCGAACATCGGGCCGATCGGTACCGTACGGAACACCAGCCCCGTACGGCGGGCCAGTTCGGCGGCGTCGGTGACCGAGTGCTCCGACGAATAGCGCGACGGCATCGCCACGGCGTGCACCCGTCCGGCGCCCAGCGCGTCGCAGGCCAGCGTGGCGACCAGCGCGGAGTCGATCCCGCCCGACAGCCCCAGCACCACACTGCGGAAGCCGTTCTTGGTCACATAGGCCCGCAGCCCGGCGACCAGCGCGGTGTGGATCTCCTCCAGGTCGCCGAGCCGTTCCGCCTCCCGGCCCGGGTACGCGGGCGGACCGGGCGGGGACGGCGGAGCCTCGGCGGACAGCACGACATGGTCCACCCGCAGACCGTCGTCGAGAACACCCGACGGCGGTTGCCGCGAGGCGGCCGGCAGATCGAGGTCGACCAGCAGGATGTCCTCGGTGAACTGCGGCGCCCGCGCGACCACGTGGCCGTGGCGGTCGACGACGATCGAGTCCCCGTCGAAGACCAGCTCGTCCTGCCCGCCGGTCATCGCCACGTACGCGGTGGGGCACCCCGCCTCCCGGGCACGCCTGCGCACCAGCTCCAGCCGGGTGTCGTGCTTCTCCCGCTCGTACGGCGAGGCGTTGACCGACACCAGCAGCCCGGCCCCCGCGTCGCGGGCCGCCGGCACCCGGCCGCCGTCCTGCCACAGGTCCTCGCAGATGGCGAGCGCCACGTCCACCCCGTGCAGCCGCAGCAGCGGCAGCGTGTCACCGGGCACGAAGTAGCGGAACTCGTCGAAGACGCCGTAGTTGGGCAGATGGTGCTTGGCGAAGGCGAGCACGACCCGGCCCTGGTGCAGGACGGCGGCGGCGTTCTGCGGGGCGCCCGCGGGACGGCCGTAGCGCGGCAGCGCCTGCGCGCAGCGGTCGAGGTAGCCGACGACGACGGGGAGACCGCCCAGGCCCTCCGCGGCCAGCCGTACGGCCAGGTCCGCCAGCGCGGCCCGGCTCGCGTCGACGAACGACGGGCGCAGCGCGAGATCCTCGACGGGATAGCCGGTCAGGGCCATCTCGGGGAACACGGCGAGATGGGCGTCCCGGTCGGCCGCGTGCCCGGCGCCGCGCACGATCGCCGCGGCGTTCCGGGCCAGGTCACCGACGCAGGAGTCGACCTGGTGCAGGGCGAGACGGACTCGGGCCACCCCACCATTTTAGGGCCTGTCGTCACACCCCCGCCTGCCTCGCGACGCCCGGCACGCACGCTCTCCGCGTTGTCGGGTCGTCCCGATACGCCCAGTATCGGGACGACCCTCCGCCTTGAGATCGCACGCACCGGACGCCGCGAGGCCCGCCCTCCGGGCGGACGACGGGGGTGTGACGACAGGCCCTAGGGCGGCGGCGGACATCGCGCCGTCGGCGCGGGGCGCGGGCCCCGGACCGGGTCAGCGTCCTTTGGGGCGCGCCCCGTCCGCGGGCTCGGCGGGACGCGGCGCCGCCGCCCGCGCGGGCGCCCCGGAGGCGTCGGAGGTCTCCCGGCCGCCCAGCGCCACGGCCACCGCGGCCAGCGCCATCGGGACCGCCACCACCGCCGCCACCGCGCCGATCGGCATCACCGCCGCCAGCAGCGCGATCAGCGGCGGCCCGAAGATCCCGCCCGACTTGCTGCACGCGGCCGCCAGACCGCTGCCCCGGCCCCGGAACACGGTCGGAAACACCTGCGTGGCGTAGGGCCCGAGGACCGCCACCACCCCGCTCGCCCCCGTCAGCAGTCCCACCAGGACGATCATCACCACCACCGCGTTGTCCCGCAGCGGCACCACCGCCAGGGCGGCCAGCGCGGCCGCGGTGACCGCCCCGTACAGGGCCATCGTCCGCCGCGACGACCAGTGCCCGAAGAGCCAGGCGCCCGCCGCCGTCCCCGGCACGGCGAGCAGCGCGGAGAGGAACAGGACCTGTGACGCCGACGCGTCACCGAGGCCCGCCCGCGCCAGGATGCCCGGCAGGAATGTCATGAAGCCCCAATAGACGACGCCCCAGGCGAGCCCGTACCCGCAGACGATGAGCGTCTGCGCGCGGTGGTCCGGGCCGAACAGGGCGGCCGCGCCGCGCCGGGGCCCGGCGGGCGTGTCCCGGGGGAGCGGCAGGCCGAAGAGGGCGGCCGTCCGGTGCGCCTCCCCGGTACGGCCCCGCGACATCAGGAACGCCGGGGACTCCGGGATCCAGCGGTTCGCCGCCAGCAGCACCATGGCGAAGGGCAGTTGCAGGAACCAGATGATCCGCCAGCCGGCCAGCGGGATGCCGACGGCGGCCAGACCGCTGGCCGCCAGATAGCCGCCCACCGTCGTCAGCCCCGCCTGGAGCACCATCACCCCGCTGCGTCCCGGCAGCGTCTCCGACATCAGCGTGTAGACGATGGGCAGCATCCCGCCCGCCGGCATCCCCATCAGCGCGCACATCAGGACGTTCGACCCGAACGTCGGCATGGCGCCGCACACCGTGGTCGCCACGAACAGCAGCGCCGCCAGCAGGACGGCCGCCCGCCGCCCGATGCGGTCGGCCAGATGCCCCCACACCAGGGACCCCAGGACCGTTCCGGCGAGCGCGAACGTCGGCAGCAGCGCCGCCTCGCCCGCCCCGATGCCGTACTCCTTCCGCATGCCCGGCAGCATGAACGCCAGGGAGGCCGGCTTCATCTGGTCGACCAGCAGGGCGAAGGACAGCACGAGCACCAGCCGGCGGCGCGCGCGGGCCCGGCCGCCGGGACCGGGCGCGGGCAGCGGCACGGCCGCCCCCGGCGCGCACGGCCCGTCCCGCCGGGGAAACAGCCCGCACCCCGCCAGCACCACCCCGGCGGCGATCGCCGCCATCGCCGCCCACATCGCCCCGCCCATCGGCATGTGCGCCATGTGGAACCGCATCGGCGCGGCCCGCGCGAACTCCACGATGTGCTCGCCGACACCGGCGGTGCACAGCACCACGCCCGCGCAGAACACCGCGGGCCGGGGGATCAGCGCGTACCGCCGCGCCGTGGGCCGGTCCGCCACCGCGGCCGTGTCGTCTCGCATGGCACCTCCCTGGGGTGGCACACAGACTGATGGCGCGGCGGGCGGGTGTCTTCTCCGGATGTGCTCAGCGCGTGACGGGACGGCAGCGGCCCGGGAAGGCGCATCTCACCGGCGCGGGCAGGGGAATGTTCCGGTATATCCCCGCCCGCTCCCGCCGGGCTAGCATGGCCCAATGCTCAGGCGCACCTATGAGAACCAGAACTGTTCTCTCGCACGCGCGCTGGAAGTGATCGGCGAGCGGTGGTCGTTGCTGATCGTCCGTAACGCGCTGCTGGACATCACGCGCTTCGACGGCTTCCTCGAAGAACTGGGCATCTCCCGCAATGTGCTCGCCGACCGCCTGGGCCGCCTGGTCGAGTACGGCATCCTGGAACGGGTCCCGTACCAGGAGCGCCCGCTGCGCTACGAGTACCACATCACCCAGCGGGGCAGGGACCTCACGCCGACCGTGGTGGCGCTGATGCAGTGGAGCGAGCGCCATCTCCCGCACGACGGCGGCCCCTCGCGCCGCACCCGGCACATCGGGTGCGGGGGACAGGTCGTGGCCCACGTGGCGTGCGAACGGTGCGGACGGCAGGTGCACAACGAAGAGGTCACCGCCCGCTGGACCGGCCCCGGCGAGGACTGACCCGCCGCCGCGCGGGCCCCGCCCCCTCGGGGGAGCGCACGGACGGAGATGCCCGCGGAACACACGCCCGCCCATGATGGCGCGGTCCGTCATGTGTCCTCGGCATACGCCAGGAGGGATCATGCCGTCCGTTCCCGGAACGCTGCGCAGGGCCCTGCTCGCACCGCCTCTCGACGAAGTCGGCTTCACCGCCCGGGGCTTCGACGTCCCCCGGACCGATGCCACCGAGCGCCTGGAGGCCATCCCGCGCACGGTTGTCTGCGGCTTCGAATGGGCCGTCGCCGACCGCGACCAGACGGAGACCGAGCACCGGCTGCGGCTGATCGACCCCGAACTGCGGGGCTTCGCCTACGAGGGCGCCGCCATGGCCCTCACCGTCCGGGACGCGATGGGCCCGCGGCGCGCCTCCCGCACCCGCCGGCTGCTCCTCGGCCCCGCCCGGCCGCACGTCTTCCTCGCGTACATCGGCGTCGGCTTCGCCCTGGCGCGGCTGCCCCGCCCGCTGTGGAAGAGGGCGGTCCCCGATCTGACCGGCGCGGCGTACCCGCAGATGAGCTGGCTGGCCGTCGACGGGTACGGCTTCGACCTCGCCTACTTCGGCACCCGCCGGTGGATCGGCGAACAGCGCGTCCCGGCACCGTACCCCTGGGAGGGCGACGCGGGGTACTTCCCCCGCGCGGTGGACCAGGGCATCGGCCGCGCCCTGTGGTTCGTGCACGGCGCGCGGGCGGAGCGGGCCGCCTCGGCGGTGGGGAGCTTCGCGGCCCGGCGG
>NZ_JCANQV010000172.1:0-12880 GCF_059553635.1 Candidatus Streptomyces philanthi | reverse complement strand
GTGCCGAGCGGCCCGCTGGCCCCGGTGGCGGCGCTGGTGCGGCGGCTGCCCTCGCCGAAGCTGACGGGGCTGGGCTGCGGGCTGCTCGGCACGCTGGCGCTGCTGGCGTTCGCGGGTCTGGACCGGGTGCTGCTGGACGGGGCGCAGACCCCGTACGGCGTGTTCTTCGTGCTGGTCAGCGTGTGTGCGGCGCTGTGGGTGCGGCCGTACGACCTGATCACGGCGCCGATCGCGCTGCCGATCGCGTTCACGCTGGGCGCGGTGCCGCTGGCGCCCGGGCAGGCGGGGCTCACCGGCAAGCTGATCGCGGTGTTCACCGTCCTGGCGCTGAACGCGGGGTGGCTCTATCTGGGCACCTTGCTGTGTGTGCTGCTGGTGCTGGCGCGCCGGGTGGTGATCATCGCCCGGCGTCGGGCCAGCCGACGGGCGAGTCGACGGGCGTCCCGGGCGGACGGGCGTCCGGCGGACCGGCGGCCCGCGCGGGAGCGGGAGGACGGTCGTCCGGCGCGGAGCCGTCCGCGCCCGGCGGAACCCCTGCCCGAGCGGCCGCAGCCATCGCGGCGCCCACGATCCCCGCATTGTTCTGAAGCCGCGCCGGCACGATCTCGGCTCTGATGCCCTCGATCAGCGGCAGGAACTTCGCCGCCTTGCGGCTCACCCCGCCGCCGATCACGAACAGCTCGGGCGAGAACAGCATCTCCACATGGGCGAGGTACTTGCGGACCCGGCGCGCCCACTGCGACCAGCTCAGCCCCTCGGTCTCCTTGGCCTGGGAGGAGGCGCGCCGCTCGGCGTCGTGGCCGCTGAGCTCCAGATGGCCCAGTTCGGTGTTGGGCACCAGCCGGCCGCCGGTGAAGACGGCGCTGCCGATGCCGGTGCCGAAGGTGAGGACGATGACCGTGCCGGTGCGGCCGCGCCCGGCGCCGTAGCGCATCTCGGCCAGCCCGGCGGCGTCCGCGTCGTTGAGCAGGGTCACGGTGCGGCCGCCGAGCCGGGTGGTGAGCAGGGCGGCGGCGTCCGTGCCGATCCAGGCGGGGTCGACGTTGGCGGCGGTGCGGGTGATGCCGCCGGTGACGACGCCGGGGAAGGTGGCGCCCACCGGGCCCGTCCAGCCGAAGTGGTCGACGACCTCGGCGACGCCGTCGGCGACCGCGTCCGGGGTGGCGGGCTGCGGGGTCAGTACCTTGTGGCGTTCGCCGTCGAGATCGCCGCGTTCCAGGTCGACCGGGGCACCCTTGATGCCCGAGCCGCCGATGTCCACACCGAAGACCCTCATACGGAAAGGCTAGGGCGTGTCCGGTGGTTCCGCCCGGACACGCCCCGGCCCGTGTCAGTCCTCGGCCGCGGCCTTCGCCTCGGCCCGCAGGTCGCGGCGCAGTTCCTTGGGGAGCGAGAAGGTGATGGACTCCTCGGCGGCGGTGACCGTCTCGACGTCCTCGTAGCCGTGCTGGGCGAGCCGGTCCAGGACGCCCTGGACGAGGATCTCGGGGACGGAGGCGCCGGAGGTGACGCCGACGGTGGTCACGCCCTCCAGCCAGGCGTCGTCGATCTCCTCCGCGTAGTCGACCAGGTGGGCGTCGCGTGCTCCGGCGCCCAGCGCGACCTCGACGAGGCGGACGGAGTTGGAGGAGTTCTTCGAGCCGACGACGATGACGAGGTCGGCCTCGGCGCCCATCTTCTTCACCGCGGTCTGGCGGTTCTGGGTGGCGTAGCAGATGTCGTCGCTGGGCGGGGAGAGGAGGTTGGGGAAGCGGCCCTTGAGGGCGTCGACGGTCTCCATGGTCTCGTCGACGGAGAGGGTGGTCTGGGAGAGCCAGACGACCTTGTCGGGGTCGCGGACCTCGACGTTGCGTACGTCCTCCGGGCCGTCCACCAGGGTGATGTGGTCGGGGGCCTCGCCGCTGGTGCCGATGACTTCCTCGTGGCCCTCGTGGCCGATGAGGAGGATGTCGTAGTCGTCCTTGGCGTAGCGGATGGCTTCCTTGTGGACCTTGGTGACCAGGGGGCAGGTGGCGTCGATGGTGGCGAGCCTGCCGCGCCGGGCCTCCTCGTGGACGGTCGGGGCGACACCGTGCGCGGAGAAGATGACGATATTGCCCTCGGGCACCTCCTCCGTCTCGTCGACGAAGATCGCGCCCTTCTTCTCCAGCGTCTTGACCACGTACTTGTTGTGCACGATCTCGTGGCGGACGTACACGGGCGCGCCGTACTGCTCCAGGGCTTTCTCGACGGCGATCACGGCGCGGTCCACGCCCGCGCAGTACCCGCGGGGGGCGGCGAGCAGGACCCGCTTCGCGTCACCGCGACGCGGGGCCTCTCCGCTCGGGCTGACGGCGGCGGGCTGGCTGGGCGTAGCAGTCATGGGTCCCATCGTACGGGCGCACTCCGGCGCGCACGGCCCGGACCGGGCGCGCGGCGCCGGCCCGCGCTCCGGGGGTGATCCGGGCCTGTGGACGGGGTGTTCGCGCCGACGGCGGGCGGGGCGGGGTCCGCGTGTGCGGGGGCGTTGTCGGTGGGCGCCGCTACGCTCCCTCGTATGGCTGTCACGACGTCTCCCGAAGCGCCGATCCCGGTCGGCGAGGTGTCCCGGCTGATCGGCGGGTGGATCGACCGGCTCGGCGCGGTGTGGGTCGAGGGGCAGATCACCCAGCTGTCGCGGCGTCCCGGCGCGGGCGTGGTCTTCCTGACGCTGCGCGATCCGTCGCACGACATCTCGGTGAGCGTGACGTGCTACCGCCAGGTCTTCGACCGGGTGGCGGGGGTGGTGGGCGAGGGCGCCCGGGTGGTGCTGCACGCCAAGCCGGAGTGGTACGCGCCGCGCGGCCAGCTCTCGCTGCGCGCCGCGGAGATCCGGCCGGTCGGTGTCGGTGAGCTGCTGGTGCGGCTGGAACAGCTGAGGAAGTCGCTGGCGGCGGAGGGCCTGTTCGCGGCGGAGCGCAAGAGGCCGCTGCCGTTCCTGCCGCAGTTGATCGGGCTGGTCTGCGGGCGGGCGAGCGCGGCGGAGCGCGACGTGCTGGAGAACGCGCGGCACCGCTGGCCCGCGGTCCGGTTCGCGGTGCGCAATGTGCCGGTGCAGGGGGTGCACGCGGTGCCGCGGGTGATCGAGGCGGTGCGGGAGCTGGACGCGCTTCCCGAGGTGGACGTGATCATCGTGGCGCGCGGGGGCGGCAGTGTGGAGGATCTGCTGCCGTTCTCGGACGAGGAGCTGGTCCGGGCGGTGAGCGCGGCGCGCACGCCGGTCGTCTCGGCGATCGGGCACGAGCCGGACACCCCGCTGCTCGACCTCGTCGCCGATCTGCGGGCCTCGACGCCCACGGACGCGGCGAAGCGAGTGGTACCGGACGTGGGCGAGGAGCTGGCCCGTGTGCGGCAGCTGCGGGAGCGGGCGCGGCGCGCGGCCGGCGCGTTCGTGGAGCGGGAGGAGCGGGGGCTGGCGGCGGCGCTCAGCCGGCCGTCGATATGCCGGCCGCAGCGGATGGTCGACGAGCGCGCCGAGCAGGTCGAGGCGCTGGTCGGACGCGGCCGGCGGACGCTGGGGCATCTGCTGGACCGCGCGGACTCGGAGCTGGCGCACACCCTGGCGCGGGTCGTGGCCCTCTCCCCCAAGGCGACGCTGGAGCGCGGCTATGCCGTCCTCCAGAAGCCGGACGGCGCGGCGGTGCGCTCGCCCGGTGAGGTGTCCGACGGTGAGGAGCTGCGGGCGCGGGTGGCCGAGGGCGCGTTCCGGGTGCGGGTGAGCGGCGGTCCGGGCGCTGTCACACCCCCCGCTTAGGCTGGACGGCATGGCAGAGGCGACGACGGGACCGGGCGATGCGGCGGGTCCGGGCGGGAGGGCGGACGCGGTGAGCGACGCAGAAGGTGCCGTGGGCGGCGAGGTGTCCACGGCGGTCTCCGCGCTGGGCTACGAGCAGGCGCGGGACGAGCTGATCGAGGTCGTGCGCGCCCTGGAGGCGGGCGGTACGACGCTGGAGGAGTCGCTGTCCCTGTGGGAGCGCGGCGAGGAGCTGGCGAAGGTGTGCCGGCACTGGCTGGAGGGCGCCCGGGCGCGGCTGGACGCGGCGCTCGCGGAGGAGGAGGCGGAGGCGGACGAGGGCCGCGGATAGCGGTCGGGGGGTGCCGTGCGGGCGGCGTCCGTGAACGGCGTGTGAACTCTGTCGTGCGGGAGCCCACCGCCACAACGCTTTAGTTGAAAATTAATACATCTTCGCTACAGTGGGGTCGTTCCCCGGCAGCGGCATCCCGTCCGGGACCGTTCTGCCGCATTTCGCAACGGACATCGAGGTACCCCCATGTCTCTCGCCCTTGACCCCGCCGCGCAGGACCTCCTCTTCCGCGAGGCCCAGACCGCCAACACGTTCACCGACGAGCCGGTCACGGACGAGCAGGTCCAGGCCATCTACGACCTGGTGAAGTACGCCCCGACCGCCTTCAACCAGTCGCCGCTGCGCATCACCCTGGTCCGCTCCGAGGACGCGCGCCGCCGTCTGGTCCAGCACGCGCTGGGCGCCAACGGCCCCAAGACCGAGACCGCGCCGCTGACCCTGCTGCTCTCCGTCGACCTGGACTTCCACGAGAAGCTGCCGCACCTCTTCCCGCACGCGCCGCAGGTCAAGGACGCGTACTTCTCGGAGCTCGCCGTCCGCGAGGTCGCGGGCACCCAGAACGCCACCCTCCAGGCCGGCTACCTGATCCTCGGCATCCGCGCCGCCGGCCTGGCCGCCGGCCCGATGACCGGCTTCGACTTCACGGGCGTCGACAAGGAGTTCTTCGGCGACGGCAAGCAGAAGTCCTTCCTGGTCATCAACGTCGGCAAGCCCGGCCCCGACGCGTTCTTCCCGCGTTCGCCGCGCCTGGAGTTCGCCGAGGCCGTCACCACCGTCTGAGCCACGGGACACCGCAGCGACGACGAGGCCGCCACGCCCCCAAGGGACGCGGCGGCCTCGTCGTCGCTGCGGGCGCGGTCAGCCCTTCTTCGCCTCCAGGGCGGCGGCGAACTCCGCGAGCCGGTCGTAGGACGCGGTCCCGGTGACCACCGTCGTCACCCCGGGCTCCTCGCGCACCAGCGCCTTGTAGGTGTCACCCTCGTACTTCTCCCAGGGCTCCCCGTCGACGGACCGCGTACCGCCGGCCTTGTGGGCGCCGAGCGTCACGTCCTTGACGAACGTCCGCGGCGACGCGTCGCTCTGCTCCACCGCGACATACGCCTGCTGCGGGTCGAGGAAGCCCATGTGCCAGGTGCCGCCCTTGCCGTGCGCCTTGTAGGACACCGAGGTGGCGCGCCACCCCTCGGGCAGCCCCTCGGGCGCGGCCACCGGATAGGGCGCGGCCCGCCGGGCCGTGATGACTTCGACGCGGTAGTCGACCGTCTTGACCGCGTTCTGCTCCGCGGCCGGGCTGTCGTCGTGCGGGACGAAGACGTAGATCACCCCGACGAGTACGCCGATCACCGCCAGGGACAGGATCATGTCCCGTACCGTTTGCCTGCCTCGCATACCTGCCACGCCCCTATGGTCCCCCATGGCCCGAGTGCTCGGGACGCGCCCCCCTGCCGGAGACGTACCGGCCAACCCAGAAGCGGCTTCCGGCCACCCGTTCGATGGCTCACACCAGGCCCCCGGCACCGCTCATGCGTGGGCCCGCATGCTCATTCTCGCGGCGTACCGATAAAGTCGTACCACCCTCCTCATTCCGGCCGTCGCCGTACAGAAAGGTGCGCTCGATGTCCGAGCATCAGCTCCCGTCCCCCCTTGAGGTCAGCCCCGAGGCCCCCGACCGCAATCTCGCCCTGGAGTTGGTGCGGGTGACCGAGGCCGGCGCCATGGCGTCGGGCCGCTGGGTGGGCCGCGGCGACAAGAACGGCGCGGACGGTGCCGCGGTCAAGGCGATGCGTGCCCTGATCCACACCGTGTCGATGGACGGCGTGGTGGTCATCGGCGAGGGCGAGAAGGACAACGCCCCGATGCTCTACAACGGCGAGCGCGTCGGCGACGGCACCGGCCCCGAGTGCGATGTGGCCGTGGACCCGGTGGACGGGACGACGCTGACCGCCAAGGGCATGGCCAACGCCGTCTCGGTGATGGCCGTCGCCGAGCGCGGCACCATGTTCGACCCGTCCGCGGTCTTCTACATGGACAAGCTCGCCACCGGCCCCGAGGCCGCCGAGTTCGTCGACATCACGGCCCCGGTGGCGGTCAACATCCGCCGGATCGCCAAGGCCAAGCGCTCCGCGGTCGAGGACGTCACCGTCGTCATCCTGGACCGGCCCCGCCACGACGGGCTGGTCAAGGAGGTCCGGGAGGCGGGCGCCCGCATCAAGTTCATCTCGGACGGCGATGTGGCCGGCGCGATCATGGCGGCCCGTGAGGGCACCGGCGTCGATCTGCTGCTCGGCATCGGCGGCACGCCCGAGGGCATCATCGCCGCCTGCGCCCTGAAGTGCCTGGGCGGCACCCTCCAGGCCCGGCTGTGGCCCAAGGACGACGCGGAGCGGCAGCGCGCCCTCGACGCCGGTCACGACCTGGACAAGGTCCTGGAGATCAACGACCTGGTCAGCGGCGACAACGTCTTCTTCGTCGCCACCGGCATCACCGACGGCGACCTGCTGCGCGGCGTCCGCTACCGCGCGGAGACCGCCTACACCCAGTCGCTGGTGATGCGCTCCAAGTCGGGCACCATCCGCCAGATCGACTCCCAGCACCGCCTGTCCAAGCTGCGCGCCTACAGCTCGGTCGACTTCGAGCGCCCCAGCTGAGGCCGGAGCCTCATCGCCCCTCGCCCCGCCGGAGACCGTGCGGCGGAGCGAGCGGGCACCTGGTCGAGGGGGCGGCCGGTCAGCCGACCGCCGGGACGACGCGGGCCGCGTGCTGGAGGTCGCTCTCCCGCCGCCTGCGCCGGGCCAGGACGACGCGCCGCTCGGCCGCCGTCAGCCCGCCCCACACGCCGTACGGCTCCGGCTGGAGCAGGGCGTGCTCCCGGCACTCGACCATCACCGGACAGCGGGCGCACACGCGCTTCGCGGCCTCCTCGCGGGCCAGACGGGCCGCGGTGGGCTCCTTCGACGGGGCGAAGAACAGCCCTGCCTCGTCCCGTCGGCACACCGCCTCGGAGTGCCAGGGCCCGGCCTCCTCGCGTGCCGGGACGCGCTGGGGCGGTACGACGGCCTCCTGCACGGGCTGATGCGGTAGCAGCACGGTCTACTCCTGACGACGGCTTCGGCGAGAGAGTCACCCTTGCCCGTCCCCCTGCGCACGGCTTTTCGCACCCGCAGCCGTACGAGGGACGATGCACCAGCCCTACCCGCTGTACCCGCGCTTATGCACACGGTGGCGGGCGGAGGAAAGCCGTCCGGGCGCCCGCGCCCGTCACCGCGGCGCGCCCGCCGTCCGCCCGGCGCGCGTCACCGGTCGCGCCGCTCCTCGCGCCACTGCTCCTGACGCTCCCGGAACCGGTCGCGCAGATCGCGGATCCAGGCGCCGCGCTTGGGCCGGGCCTCCACGCTGCCGAGGATCGCGTAGCCGTTGACCATCACCACCGGGGCCTCGGCGTCGCCGGACTCGTGGGTGACGACCTCGAAGCTGCCGAGGATCCCGGAACCGCTGCTGCGCAGGGTCACGTTCTCCGGGACACGGACCTCCACACTGCCGAAGACGGAGGTCGCGTTGATCTGGACGTGCTGCTGCGGGAAGAGCGCCTCGGTCAGGTCGATCTCCACACTGCCGAAGATCGCGACCGCGTTGATCCGCCCCGGGACCTGCCAGCGCCCCTTGCGGGTCGAGGCGCTGAAGATCGCGAAGAGGTTCTGGTCCGGCGCCCCGGAGGCGGCGTGGGCCGCGGCGGGCGCGGACTGCGGGGCCGCGGCGCGGGCGGCCACCGGCAGGTCCCGGACGACGGGCTCCAACTCGCCCATGGTCTTGGCCCGGTAGACCGCGTCGATCCGTTCGGCGTGCTCCTCCGCGTCCAGCCGGCCCTCGGCCAGCGCCTCGCGCAGGATCTCGGCGACGCGGTCGCGGTCGGCGTCGGATGCCCGTACGTCCGCCTCGGCGACCGGCCTGTTCCTGTCCACCGGCGCCGGCTTTCTCATGTTCACCGGCTGTGCGGCCGGTGTGCCCTGCGGCCCGGCCGATGCGGGGTCCGTCCCCCGGTTCTGTGCGTCCACCGGGTCAGCGTACCGAAACGCGATAGATCGCGACTAGGGATACGGGGCGCGAACCCCCGGCGGAGCCCGGGAACGCCCGACTGAGCCCTACCTCACCACGGCCCGCCGCGCCCGGGGTCCTACGCTGGTCCTCTGCTGCCGTACACGTCAGCCGAGCCCCTGTCGAGTGAGGAATGGCCCCCATGTCCCCCGTCTCCCGCCCCTCCGGCCCCGCATTCGCCTACACCGACCTGCTCCCGGTGGGCGAGGACACCACGCCCTACCGCCTCGTCACGTCCGAGGGTGTGAGCACCTTCGAGGCCGACGGGCGGACGTTCCTCAAGGTCGAGCCGGAGGCGCTGCGCAAGCTGGCCGCCGAGGCGATGCACGACATCGCGCACTACCTGCGCCCGGCCCACCTCGCGCAGCTCCGCAAGATCCTCGACGACCCCGAGGCCAGCGCCAACGACCGTTTCGTCGCGCTGGACCTGCTGAAGAACGCCAACATCGCGGCGGCCGGGGTGCTGCCGATGTGCCAGGACACCGGCACCGCCATCGTCATGGGCAAGCGCGGCCAGAACGTGCTGACCGCGGGCGGCGACGAGGAGGCCCTCTCCCGCGGCATCTTCGACGCGTACACCCAGCTCAACCTGCGCTACTCGCAGATGGCCCCGCTGACGATGTGGGAGGAGAAGAACACCGGCTCCAACCTCCCGGCCCAGATCGAGCTGTACGCGACCGACGGCGGCGCCTACAAGTTCCTCTTCATGGCCAAGGGCGGCGGCAGCGCCAACAAGTCCTTCCTCTTCCAGGAGACGAAGGCCGTCCTCAACGAGGCGAGCATGATGAAATTCCTGGAGCAGAAGATCCGCTCCCTGGGGACCGCCGCCTGCCCGCCCTACCACCTGGCGATCGTCGTCGGCGGCACCTCCGCCGAGTACGCGCTCAAGACCGCCAAGTACGCCTCGGCGCACTACCTGGACGAGCTGCCCGCCGAGGGCTCCCCGACCGGCCACGGCTTCCGCGACAAGGAGCTGGAGGAGAAGGTCTTCGAGCTGACGCAGAAGATCGGCATCGGCGCGCAGTTCGGCGGCAAGTACTTCTGCCACGACGTCCGCGTCGTCCGCCTCCCCCGGCACGGCGCCTCCTGCCCCGTCGCCATCGCCGTCTCCTGCTCGGCCGACCGCCAGGCCGTCGCCAAGATCACCGCCGAGGGCGTCTTCCTGGAGCAGCTGGAGACCGACCCGGCGCGCTTCCTGCCCGACACCACCGACGAGGAGCTGACCAAGGGCGCCGGCCCGGACCTGGACGCGGTCCGGATCGACCTGGACCAGCCCATGGACGACGTCCTCGCCGAGCTGACCAAGCACCCCGTCAAGACCCGTCTCTCGCTCACCGGCACCCTGGTCGTCGCCCGCGACATCGCGCACGCCAAGATCAAGGAGCGGCTGGACGCGGGCGAGGAGATGCCGCGGTACCTCAAGGACCACCCGGTCTACTACGCGGGCCCCGCCAAGACCCCCGAGGGCTTCGCCTCCGGCTCGTTCGGCCCGACCACCGCGGGCCGGATGGACGCGTACGTCGAGCAGTTCCAGGCGGCCGGCGGCTCGAAGGTCATGCTGGCCAAGGGCAACCGCTCCCAGCAGGTCACCGACGCCTGCGCGGCGCACGGCGGCTTCTACCTCGGCTCCATCGGCGGCCCCGCCGCCCGCCTCGCCCAGGACTGCATCAAGAAGGTCGAGGTCCTGGAGTACGAGGAGCTGGGCATGGAGGCCGTCTGGCGGATCGAGGTCGAGGACTTCCCCGCCTTCATCGTCGTCGACGACAAGGGCAACGACTTCTTCCAGGACCCGGCGCCGGCCCCGACGTTCACCAGCATTCCGGTGCGCCGGGGCGCGTGACCGCGCACCCGTAGGGACCGTGCCCACGGCCGGGCGTCCGCGTGCGGCGGGCGCCCGGCCGTGCGGTGTCCGCGGCCCGGTGACGAGGTCCTATGGTGGTCGGCATGTCCACCCCTGAGCTGATCCGCATCGTCTCCCGTGACTCGCCCATGGCCCTGGCCCAGGTCGAGCGCGTCCGCACCGAACTGGCCGCGCTGCACCCGGGGCTGCGCACCGAGGTCGTCCCGGTGAAGACGACCGGGGACAAGTGGCTGGGGGACCTCTCCCAGGTGGAGGGCAAGGGCGCGTTCACCAAGGAGGTCGACGCCGCGCTGCTGGCCGGGGAGGCGGACCTGGCGGTGCACTGCCTCAAGGACATCCCCGCCGACCGGCCGCTGCCCGCGGGCACGGTGTTCGCCGCGTTCCTCAAGCGGGACGACGTCCGTGACGCGCTGGTGCACCCGGGCGGCCTGACGCTCGACGAGCTGCCGGACGGGACCCGGATCGGCACCTCCTCGGTCCGCCGCATCGCCCAGCTCGCGGCCTCGTACCCGCGTCTGCGGTGCGTACCGATGCGCGGCAACGCCAACCGCCGCATGGAGAAGCTGGCCGCCGGGGACGCCGACGCGCTGCTCCTCGCGGTGTCCGGGCTGCGGCGCATCGGCCGCCCGGACGTGATCACCGAGATCCTTCCGGCCGATGTGATGTGCCCGCCGATCGGCGCCGGCATCCTCGCCCTCCAGTGCCGCGAGGGGGACACCGCTCTGATCGACGCGGTCAGCGGCCTCAGCGATCCCGCCACGTACCGCGAGGCGACCGCGGAACGGATGTTCCTCCACGTCCTCCAGGGGCACTGCAACTCCCCCATCGCCGGGTACGCGCGTTCCGGGCGCGACGGCGAACTGTCCCTGCGGGCCTGCGTCTTCAGCCCCGACGGGAAGACCGTCCTCAACGCCCACGAATGGGCCGGGCGCCTCGACCCGGCGACGCTGGGCACGTCCGTGGCGGTCGCCCTGCTGCGCCAGGGGGCGCGGGAGCTGATCGACGGCATCGCGCACTGAGGACGGCGCGGGGCGCCTCGCTCCACCCGGTCCGCGGGAGGGGCGGGGCGCCTTCGCGTCGTGCCGGGCGGGCGCCGCGTCCTCCGTCGGCGGCGGCCGTCAGGGGGGCCGGGCCGGTCGCACCCCGTAGGTGCCTCATTCGTTAACCGGTTCGAGTTATTACCGGCGGTAATCCGCGGGCCGGGGAACACCGCGCGGGGGGCCACGCGCTGTGCAGGCAGGAGGTGGTCGGCGATGGTGACGACGCGAGGCGGCGACGGCGGGGCCGGGAGCCCGCAGGAGTACCGCATCGAGCACGACTCGATGGGCGAGGTCCGGGTGCCCGCCGGGGCGAAGTGGCGGGCCCAGACACAGCGGGCGGTGGAGAACTTCCCGGTGTCCGGGCAGCGGCTGGAACGGGCCCATATCGAGGCCCTGGCGCGGATCAAGGCGGCCGCGGCGAAGGTCAACGCCGAACTGGGCGTGCTCGACGCGGAGGTGGCGGAGGCGGTCCGGGGAGCGGCCGAAGAGGTCGCCGAGGGGACCTGGGACGCGCACTTCCCGGTCGACGTCTTCCAGACCGGCTCGGGCACGTCGTCGAACATGAACATGAACGAGGTCGTCGCGACCCTGGCGTCCGAGCGGCTGGGCCGGGACGTGCACCCCAACGACCACGTCAACGCGAGCCAGTCGTCCAACGACGTGTTCCCCTCGTCGATCCACATCGCGGCGACGGCCGCCGTCACACGGGACCTGATCCCGGCACTGGAGCATCTGGCGTCGTCCCTGGAGCGCAAGGCGGCGGAGTTCGCCGAGGTCGTGAAGTCGGGGCGGACGCATCTGATGGACGCCACCCCGGTGACGCTCGGCCAGGAGTTCGGGGGGTACGCGGCCCAGGTGCGCTACGGCGTCGAGCGGCTGCGCGCCTCACTGCCCCGCCTGGCCGAACTCCCCCTGGGCGGTACGGCGGTGGGGACGGGCATCAATACCCCGCCGGGGTTCTCCCGAGCGGTGATCGCCGAGGTGGCGCGGGCGACGGGGCTGCCGCTGACGGAGGCCCGCGACCACTTCGAGGCGCAGGGCGCCCGGGACGGACTCGTCGAGACCAGCGGGCAGTTGCGGACCGTCGCGGTCGGCCTGACGAAGATCTGCAACGATCTGCGGTGGATGGCCTCGGGCCCGCGCACCGGCCTCGCCGAGATCACCCTGCCGGACCTGCAACCAGGCTCGTCCATCATGCCGGGGAAGGTGAACCCGGTGGTCCCGGAGGCAGCGCTGATGGTCGCGGCGCAGGTCACCGGCAATGACGCGACGGTGGCGGCGGCCGGGGCGGCGGGCAACTTCGAGCTGAACGTGATGCTCCCGGTGATCGCCAGGAACGTACTGGAGTCGGTGCGGCTGCTGGCCAACGTGTCCCGTCTGCTCGCCGACCGCACGGTGGACGGCATCACCGCGAACGTGGAACGGGCCCGCGAGTACGCCGAGTCGTCGCCCTCGGTGGTGACCCCGCTCAACAGATACCTCGGGTACGAGGAGGCGGCGAAGGTCGCCAAGCGGGCGCTGGCCGAACGGAAGACGGTCCGTCAGGCGGTCGTCGACGGCGGCTATGTCGAGCGGGGCCTGCTGACCGAGCGGCAGTTGGACGAGGCGCTGGACGTGCTGCGTATGACGCATCCGTAACGGGAGGTTCCCCGCAGGTCACAGCGACGGACACACAGCACCTCTAGGATCTGCGCATGACAGCGGACATGGTGGGGACGACGGAGGGCGGCCCGGCCGGCGTACAGCGGACGACGGACACCCCGGCGCCGGGGCCGGCCCCCGGT
>NZ_JCANQV010000171.1:0-12910 GCF_059553635.1 Candidatus Streptomyces philanthi | reverse complement strand
GCGGGTTGCTGGCCGTGCTCGCCGGGGCGGAGATCTGCTCCGTCCCCCTGGCACCGCTGCACATCATGCTGCACCAGGGCATCGCCGGAATTCCGTCGGTGCTGATGGGGCTGGTGATGATCCTGATGGGCGTCGCGGTGTGGGCCGCCCCCCACTACCGGGGCCTCGCCGGCATCCTCACCGTCCTGGCCGCCGCGGCGGCGCTGGTGATGTCCAACCTCGGCGGCTTCCTCCTCGGCACCGTCACCGGCCTTCTCGGCGGCTCCCTGATCTTCGCCTGGCAACCGGTCCCCGCACCGCCGGAACCGTCCGGCGACCACTCCTAGGGTCTCCCCCGGCCCACGGCACCCCGGCGTCCTCCCCCCACGGACCTGACGGTGCCTCCGCACCCCCGCGCACCCGTGCACCTTCCGCATGTCCCCTCGCCCTCAAGGAGACCTCATGCACCGCACCCGTACCGTCGTCACCGCCGCCACCGGACTCGCCGCGGCCCTCGGGCTCCCGCTGGCCGTCGGCGCCCCGGCGACCGCGCAGCCGCGGCCCCAGGCCGTCGCGGGCTCCACCACCGTGACGCCCGCCGGGCACTCCTTCAGCGCCGCGCTCAGCGGCTCCGCCACCTTCACGGCCGGCTCGGTGACGGTAACCTGCAAGGCCTCCGGTGCCACCGGAAAGGTCCCGGCGGCGCCGGGCAACCAGAACGCGGCGGGCCCGGTGAGCAGCGCCGTCAGCGCCCCCACCTACAGCTCCTGCACCGCGAGCATCCCGGGTGTCACCGCCACCATCACCACGTCCGGCGACTGGGGCGTGAGCATGCAGAACGGCACCCCGGCGACGGCCGGACTGGCCATGCCCTCGGGCGGTTTCGTCCTCAAGACCAGCGGGCTGGCCAGCTGTACGGTGACCGCGGCGCCCACGAGCGCGGCGACCGTGAGCGGCGCCTGGGCCAACGGTTCCCCGTCGACGCTGACGTTCACCAAGGCCGCCGTGCCGGTGACGGTGACCGGCGGCTTCGGCTGCCCGACGAGCGCGACCACCTCGGCGTTCAGCGCCACCTACAACGTCACCGACACCACCGACCCGGCGTCGCAGATCACCGTCACCGGCTGAGCGGGCGGCGCGGCGCCGCCCGCCCTCAAGGGCCGCCGTCCCTCACCGCGTGGTGAGGACGGCGACCGCCGCCACCGCGGACGCCACCACCACGAGCGTCCCCCCGGTGAACGCCAACAGCAGGCGGCGGCGCAGCACCCGGTAGACGCCCTGGTACTCGGCCCGCAGCGAGACGCTGCGGGCCGCGACGCGCCGCAGGTACTCCCGCGAGACATCGGCGTGGTCCTGGCAGTAGCGGCGGGTGACCTCGGCGCGCTGGCTCTCGGTGAGCCAGGGGAGTCCGGTGCAGAAGGCGTCGGCGCGGGAACGGGCCCGGCCCTTCTCCGCCTCCCACAGCAGATATCCCTCGATCTCGTTGATCGCCTCGTCGGTGCGCATGCCCTCGCTCATACCCGGGCCTCTTTCGCACCGTCCGCGGTGATCCCGGTCCGCGCCGGGCCGTCCAGCGCGTCCGCCTCGGCGGCGATCTCCGGGTGGTGCAGGTCGAATGCCGGGGATTCCGAGCGGATACGCGGCAGGGACGTGAAGTTGTGCCGCGGCGGCGGGCAGGACGTGGCCCACTCCAGCGAACGGCCGTAGCCCCACGGGTCGTCGACCTCGATCTTCTTCCCGTACTTCGCGGTCTTCCAGATGTTGTAGAAGAACGGCAGGACCGACAGGCCGAGAAGGAACGAGAAGATGGTGGAGACGGTGTTGAGCGCGGTGAATCCGTCGGCGGCGAGATAGTCGGGGATACGCCGGACCATTCCCGCGGCACCGAGCCAGTGCTGGACGAGGAACGTGCCGTGGAAGCCGACGAACAGCGTCCAGAACGTGATTTTCCCGAGGCGCTCGTCGAGCATCTTGCCGGTGAACTTCGGCCACCAGAAGTGGAAACCGGAGAACATCGCGAAGACGACCGTACCGAAGATCACGTAGTGGAAGTGCGCCACGACGAAGTACGTGTCGGAGACGTGGAAGTCCATCGGGGGCGACGCCAGAATGACACCGGTCAGACCACCGAAGACGAACGTCACCAGGAAGCCGATGGCCCAGAGCATCGGGGTCTCGAAGGACAGCGAGCCCTTCCACATCGTGCCGATCCAGTTGAAGAACTTCACACCGGTGGGCACCGCGATGAGGAACGTCATGAAGGAGAAGAACGGCAGCAGCACACCGCCCGTGACGTACATGTGGTGCGCCCACACCGTCACCGAGAGGCCCGCGATGGAGATCGTCGCCGCGATCAGACCGATGTAACCGAACATCGGCTTGCGCGAGAACACCGGAATGACCTCGGAGATGATGCCGAAGAACGGCAGCGCGATGATGTACACCTCGGGGTGGCCGAAGAACCAGAAGAGGTGCTGCCACAGCAACGCGCCACCGTTGACCGCGTCGAAGATATGGCTGCCGAATTTCCGGTCCGCCTCCAGGGCGAACAGCGCGGCCGCCAGCACCGGGAAGGCGAGCAGGACCAGCACACCGGTCAGCAGCACGTTCCAGGTGAAGATCGGCATGCGGAACATCGTCATGCCCGGGGCGCGCATGCAGATGATCGTGGTGATGAAGTTGACCGCGCCGAGAATCGTCCCGAAACCGGAGAACGCCAGGCCCATGATCCACATGTCACCGCCGATGTTCGGCGAGTGGATCGCGTCCGACAGCGGCGCGTAGGCGAACCAACCGAAGTCCGCCGCGCCCTGCGGCGTCAGGAAACCGCCGACGGCGATCAGGGAACCGAAGAGATAGAACCAATAGGCCAGCATGTTCAGCCGGGGAAAGGCGACATCGGGCGCGCCGATCTGCAACGGCATGATCCAGTTCGCGAAGCCGGCGAACAGCGGCGTCGCGAACATCAGCAGCATGATCGTGCCGTGCATCGTGAACGCCTGGTTGAACTGCTCGTTCGACATCAGCTGCGAGCCGGGACGGGCCAGCTCGGCGCGCATCAGCAGCGCCAGCAGGCCGCCGAGGCAGAAGAAGGCGAACGACGTGACCAGGTACATCGTGCCGATGGTCTTGTGGTCCGTCGTCGTCAGCCATTTCACGGGGTGTCTCATGCCCGGTAGGTGTCCGGCGGCGCCGCGCGCTTCACCGCTCATGCCTCCCGGGGACGGTGGGAAAATTCACCGTTCCCCCGTGTGAAGATCGGAGCCATGCCGGACACCTACGGTTCATGAGCACGGACGACGCCTTCGCCGCGGCCTACCGCGCGCACTACTGGGCGGTCAGCCGCTTCGTGGCGCGGCGGCTGGACGGGCAGGCACACGAGGTCGAGGAAGTGGTGGCGGAGGTCTTCTCCATAGCCTGGCGGCGACGGGCGGAACTGCCCGAGTCGCCGCTGCCCTGGCTGTACGGAGTGGCCCGCAACTGCCTCGCCAACACCGTGCGCGGAGTGAGCCGCTACCGCCGTCTGCTCCAGCGCATCGGCTTCCACGAGACCACCCGGCAGTCGCAGGTCGTCCCGAGCCCCGACACCGAACGCCCCGGCTCCTGGGTGCACGAGGCGCTGGCCCGCCTCTCCCCCGCCGACCAGGAGGTGCTGCGGCTGACGGCCTGGGAGGAACTGACGCTCGACGAGCTGGCCGTGACGCTGGGCTGCGGCCACAGCGCCGCGGCGATGCGGCTGCACCGTGCCCGCCGCCGTCTCCGCACGGAGATCGACCGTATGCAGATGACCGTGTCCCTTCGCGCGGGAGGCGCCGACGATGACTGACGAACTCGACCTGTTGCGCGCGGCCGATCCGGTACGGGCCGACGAGGGCCCCTGGCGCGACCGCCCGCTCACCGCCCCCGCCGAGCGGCAGCTCAACCGGCTGCTGCACCAGCGCGACGCCCGGCGGGTGCGCCGCGGCCTGGTGCTGCGGGCGGAGGCCGCGGTGTGCGCGCTGGTGGCCGTGGTCACCGCCGTCACCCTCTCCGTGGCGGGCTCCGTCCCGGCGGCGGCGACCCCGGGGCCGCTTCGCCCGGACCCCGGCTCGTCCGCCGTCCCGCTCGGCGAGATCGCCCGCCGGGCGGCGGGGCTCGCGGCCGGCAGTACGGAGGTGGCGCGGCGCGGCAGCCATGTCCAGTCGTGGTCGCTGAGCATGGAGGCGGGCCCGGACGCCGCGCCCCCGGTCACCGTCCCCGAGGAGAGCATCACCCGGTGGCGGGCGGACGGCAGCGGGGAGGAGCTGGTGGTGGCGACCGACCCGCGGCATCCGGGCCGTCCCGTGATCGACGACACCGGGGGCCGCTGGCGCACGGTCAACGACGGCAAGGTGGTGCACCGCCGGACCTACCCGGCGGGCACCGGCGGCTCGGGCGTCGCCGCCCGGCGGCCGCCCACCGACCCGGCCCCGCTGCGCGACTACCTCGCCCGTCTGTACGGCGGCGCCGACCGCCACACGCCGCAGCTCCTGATGGCCCTGACCGCGTTCCTCCAGCAGTGGACGCCCGGCCCCCGGGAGACCGCGGCCGTCACCCGGCTGCTGCTGGACGCGCGGGACCTGCGCCCGGCGGGCGAGGTCACCGACCGTCTCGGCCGCCGGGGGCAGGCGTATGTGTACGACGGGCCGGACGGATCGACGGACGCCACCCGGCACCTGGTCGTCCTCGCCCCGGACACCGGCCGGGTCCTGGGCACCGAGGTGACGTTCACGAAGGACCTCCCCGACTTCAAGATCAAGAAGGGCGATGTGCTGTCGTACGACGCCTGGCTGAGGTGACCGTGCGGCGCCCCCGGGTGGCGGGCCGGGACGAGGGCGCCGATGCTGGAGGAACGCGACGATCCGGTGGCGCGGTGGCCGTGAGGCACCGCGCCACCTCGCGTTCTCCCACAGACCGGCTACGGAGTGCGGTCGTACGTGCGGCTGGCGTGCACGGCGTGGTCGCGGACGGTGTCCACCCCGTTCCCGGTTGCGGCGATCGCCGCGAGATGGATCACAACGGGGCACTCTCCCGACGAACCGCCGAAGACAGGTTTGCCCTGCAAGCAGCGGGTAGACGAGCTGCTGCGCGGTCGACCGCGCACTGTCCGTGATGACCCGTTCTGCACCTATGGTCGACCTTTGCCCGTCAGGCCATGGCGGGTCCTGTCCCCGTAGTCGTCCCAGAGAGCGCAGGCGAGCGAACACGTGCCGACGCATTCCACCGTCGCCCCCGGGCCCCGTACCGATACCGCGAACGCCCCCGAGGTGACCGTCGTCGAGCCCGCGATGGTCAAGCGGGCCGTGTCGGCGGCCGCCCTCGGCAATGCGATGGAGTGGTTCGACTTCGGCGTCTACAGCTACCTCGCGGTCACCCTCGGAAAGGTCTTCTTCCCCTCCGGGAACCCGACCGCGCAGTTGCTGTCGACGTTCGGGGCCTTCGCCGCCGCGTTCCTCGTCCGCCCCCTCGGCGGCATGGTCTTCGGTCCGCTCGGCGACCGCATCGGCCGGCAGAAGGTCCTCGCCCTCACCATGATCATGATGGCGGCCGGCACCTTCGCCATCGGCCTGATCCCCTCGTACGCCTCCATCGGCGTCGGGGCCCCGATCCTGCTGCTCGCCGCCCGCCTGGTCCAGGGCTTCTCCACGGGCGGTGAGTACGGCGGTGCCTCCACCTTCATCGCCGAGTACGCGCCCGACAAGAAGCGCGGCTTCCTCGGCAGCTGGCTGGAGTTCGGCACCCTCGCCGGCTACGTCGGCGGCGCCGGCCTGGTCACCCTGATGACCGCCCTGCTCTCCACCGACGACCTGCTTTCCTGGGGCTGGCGCCTGCCGTTCCTCATCGCGGGCCCGATGGGCATCATCGGCCTGTACCTGCGGATGCGCCTGGAGGAGACCCCGGCCTTCGCGCAGCTGGAGAAGGAGGCGCGGACGAAGGAGAAGGAGCGCCGCGAGGCCGAGAAGCGCATCGGCCTGCGCGAGATGATCTTCGGCCAGTGGCGGGCGATGCTGCTGTGCATGGGCCTCGTCCTGGTCTTCAACGTCACCGACTACATGCTGCTGTCGTACATGCCGAGCTATCTGACCTCGGAGCTGAAGTACGACGAGACCCATGGCCTCATGGTCGTTCTCGGGGTGATGGTCCTGATGATGTGCGTCCACCCGTTCGCGGGCCGCCTGAGCGACCGCTTCGGCCGCCGCCCCGTCATCGCCGCGGGCTGCCTGGGCTTCCTGGTGCTGTCGATACCGGCGCTGCTGCTGATACGCCAGGGCTCGCTGCCCGCCATCGCCCTGGGCATGGCCGCCCTCGGCCTGCTGCTGGTCACCTTCACCTCGACGATGCCGTCCACCCTCCCGGCGCTGTTCCCGACCAAGGTGCGCTACGGCTCCCTGTCGATCGGCTTCAACATCTCCGTCTCCCTCTTCGGCGGCACCACGCCCCTCGTCGTCACCGCCCTCATCGGCGCCACCGGCAACCGCATGATGCCCGCCTACTACATGATGGGCGCCGCCGTGATCGGCGCCATCGCGGTCATGCTGATCCCCGAAAGCGCCCGCAGGCCCCTCCCCGGCTCCCCGCCCGCCGTCGAAACCCCGGCAGAGGCCGCCGAACTCACCGGGGCCAGCCGGCCGTCGCGGCACCGGGTTCCCGCGGGGTCGACCGCCTGACGGTGTGTGGGGTCCGGTATCCGGATGTTGCGCGGGCCCGCCCCTCATGTTTGAGGGGCGGGCCCGTCCATGTCTCCGTAGGGCCCATGCCGCACGACGGCTTCATCAGCAATGGTGAAGACCACAATTCCGTCAACGGACTCGCACAGGCCCTGACCTGGGAGTGGTCCACCCCGGCGTGGTCAGCATAAGAGCCGCAGGCCAGACGCCTTGTCACCGCTTGGAGGAGGACACGAAAGGGCCCCGCCGACCTGCGCGGGCAGGCTGGCGGGCCGCCTCATGGCGTGAGTGACGCGTCACTCCGGCGGCTGGCTGTACCTCTCCAGCGTCGCCTTGCTGGTGGACCGGTCCACGAGCCGCAGTTCCCAGGGGCCGGTGTTCACGTCGAAGTCTTTGCCGAAGCCGACCCACTTCCCGGCCATGCGTCGGCCGGTCGGCTCGACCAGGAGTTGGATGGCACCGTGGTAGCGGGCTCCGTTGTAGTAGCCGTCTGCGGCCGTCTGCTCGACCCACGTACCCGTGACCACGTTGCGATCAACGGACAGGTCCAGCGTGAGCGGGCTGTCCGGATTGCTGCTCGCCCCGGGCGGACTCTGAGCGGTGAGCCGGTTTCCGTGCTGGACGATCACTACGTAGTGCTTGCCCTCGTACGAGTCGCCCCGGCTCGAAGAGAAGAACTCGTAGCGGCTGAGCCACACCCCCGAAAACGTCTCCTCGCCCGGCTGCGGGGCGGACTGCGCGCCTGCAACGGCAGATGTGACACCGGTTGCACTGGTCTCCATGTCATGTCCTCCCTTCCCGTCTGCGTGGACTCGTGCCGTCGGCACCGGCAGGGTGAATCCCAGAGCCTCGACCGGACGGCCGGTGACCCGTTGCAAGGCCCTGGCGTACACGCCCCGAGGCGTCTTGCTCGTGCCGGACTCCCAGCGCTGCACCAGACGCTTGGAAGCCTCGTTCGGCTCCCCCAGTTCCGCACCTGCCCGGCGGAGCGCCTTGGCGAAGTCGTCTTGGCTCAAGCGCAGACCGATACGCACGGCCCGCAGCACATCATTCGGCACCACGGCGGTCGTCGTCATGACGTCAAAACTAGACCGAACCGCCATGCAGTGACACCGGTTTGACGCCCTGGGAGGCGTCCTTGACACCCCACTGAGTGACGCCCAGGCGACACCCGAAGCGTCGTCGTTCCGACCGACCGGCGGCGGGAACATCGCCTCACCAACCGGGCCGGGCAGCGGAAGGCCCTCCGGCCGGACATTCGGCTCTGAGGTGATCTACCCCAGCAGCGCCGCCGGGAAGCGGTTGCCCCCATGGCCTCTGCCGACTGGCCCCCTGCAAGTGCCCCCGATGCTCCTCAAAGACCAGGAAGGCACAGACATGACGATCACCGACACGACGAAGACCGTGTACGACCTCATCACCCCGGAACTGAGGGCCGCCCTCATCACCATGGTCCGCGAGGACTCCTGGCCGGAGATGACCGACGACCAGGGCGAGCGCGGCATCAACCAGGTGGCGGCCTTCCTCGCCATCGCCGCGAACACCACGGAGCGGGTCACGCCCAGCCTTCGCGTCGATCTCTTCTGGCACGCGCTCGTGCTCCACACCAAGCACTACGCCGAGTTCTGCGAGGCGCTCGGCGGCGGGTTCATCCACCACGTCCCTGACCGCAACAACGGCCACAACCCCGCCGAGGGACGGGCCGCGATGCGTCGGACGGCCGAGGTGATCCAATCGGCCGGCTTCGACGTGGACCCGGAGTTCTGGCCGGTCAACGGCGCGGCCGACTGCACCCAGAGCTACGCGGGCTGCTCCGACAGCCCCGTTGCCAAGTAGCTCCACCACAAGCGGAGCAACTGGCCCACCAGAGCCTCAGCCGCCCCGTAACGTGCCGGGCGGCTGTCGCCGTGAAACGAGAACGGACAAGTAGTGACTGACTCTCGCAGCACCGCATGGGACACCTACTCGCAGAGCAAGCCCCAGCGGCGGAAGACCAACGCCAAGGGCGAGACCACGTGGTTCAACTGGACCCAGTACCCGGACCACGGCCCCGGGGCCGACGTGCTCCACCTCAACCCCGGTGACAGCGTGCTCGACCTCGGGTGCGGGTCCGGCGGGAACGCCGCTCACCTCGCCACGCTCGGCATGAAGGCCGTGGGGGTCGATCTCTCCGCCCGGCAACTCGACAAGGCACGCGAGCGGTGGCCGGGCGTGGACGGGATGGAACTCCACCAGGCCGATGCCCGCACCTACCTCGGAGACACCTTCACGGTCTTCGACGCGGTCTACAGCGTGTTCGGCGCCGCCTGGTTCACCGACCCCGGTCTCCTGCTTCCGATCGTTCACGCGAACCTCAGGCCCGGTGGTGTGTTCGCCTTCTCCCAGCGGCCCCCGGTCGAAGGGTGCTACGGCTGCCAGGCGTCGTACATCCCGCGCGGGTCCGATGAAGACCCCGCTGTCGTCAAGCGGTGGGACTTCGAACCCGATGTGTGGGTGCTGATCCTCAGGGAACACGGCTATGTGGACGTATCAGCCACCGTGATCGCCCCACCCCCGGGGAGCCGGCGCACGGGCACTCTGCTCGTGCGAGGCGTCCACGGAGGCCAGAGGTCGGCGGCATTCGCCTGAACCGTCGAAGCCCCGGACAGCCACCCCTCACAGGGCAGCCGCCGGGTGACGCGCATCGGTCGCGCTGCGCCGACCGGGAAGCCTGCGAATCGTCCTCACGACGCCAGGTGCGGTGCCCGTCCGTGTCTCCGTAGTGCCCATGCGGCACGATGTCTCCATGAGCATTGTGAAGATCAACGTGCTGACCGTGCCGGCCGAGCAGCGTGAGGTGTTGGAGCAGCGTTTCGGGGCGCGGGCCGGGACCGTGGACGCGGCGGACGGGTTCGAGTGGTTCGAGTTGCTGCGGCCCGTGGACGGCACCGACAAGTACCTCGTCTACACGCGGTGGAGGGACGAGGATGCCTTCCGTGCCTGGATGGAGGGGCCGATGAAGGCCGCGCACCAGGGTGGCGGTGAGGGGGGCGAGCGGCCGCGGCCGGCCGCGACGGACTCCACGGTGTGGTCGTTCGAGGTCGCGCAGCAGGCCGGTCCGCGTCAGGGCTGAGGCGTGAGGGGGCGCCGTGAAAGGGGGTGCGGTGCCCCCGTCGGCGCCCCCACAATGCGGCCATGAATGACGCCGCGCCCGCCGCCTGGACGTACGCCGCAGAGCCGGTCGGTTCGCCGGCCGCCGTGGCGCTGCTGCGGGAGTACTACACCGAGGTCGCCGACCGCTACTACGTGTTGCACGAGGGGCGCAGCTCCACTCCCGAGGAGATCGAGGAGGGGGTGGCGCAGTATCCGAGCGCCGATCTGGCGCCGCCGCGCGGGGTGCTGCTGCTCGCCCGTCACCGGGGTGCCGTGGCCGGGTGTGCCGGGGTGCGGCTGCTGGACGCCGCGACGGCGGAGCTCAAGCAGCTGTTCGTCCGGCGGGACCGCCGTGGCGAGGGCGGCGCGGCCGGGCTGCTGCGGGCCGCCGAACGGGCCGCGGTCGCGCTGGGCGCGGAGCGCGTCCGGCTGGACACCCGGCTCGACCTCGTGGAGGCCGTCGCGCTGTACCGGCGGCACGGCTTCGCGGAGATCGCGCCGTACCACGACGATCCGTATGCCGAGATCTTCTTCGAGAAGCGGCTGACCGCGCCGCGCTGACTCAGGTGGCCAGGTCCTCCGGGCGTGCCGTCCTCGGCGGGGTGGGGGGCGGGGGCCGCCGGGTGTCGCGGCCCGGTTGGTCGCCGTCCGCGCCGCCCAGTTCCCCGGCGAGCTGGTCGACGAGTTCGGTGAGGTCGGTGGGGCGTTCGTCGGTCCACCAGTCGCCGAGCATCCGGGCCAGGGATTCCCGGCGGGCCTCCGCGAGCCGCCGGGCCGCCTCCCGTCCGCGGTCGGTGAGGGTGAGGGTCAGTCCCTCGCGTGCGGCCAGTCCGCGCTCCTCTATCTGCCGGGTGGCCTGCGAGATCACCGTGAGGGGGATGTCGTTGCGCCGACTGAGCAGGGCCGGTTCCACCGCGCCCTGGCGCTGGATGCGCAGCAGCATCCAGCTGGCGGCGGGGACGAGGTCGAGGCCGGCGCGCTCGGTGATCTTCTCGTAGATCCGTCTGCGGCCGTCGCGGCTGCTCAGACGGGACAGCGCGCGGGCGCATTCGTCGTGTGAGGACCGGTCGACGGGGGTGGAGGAGAGCACCTCGGTGGTGTCGGGCGCGGTGACGCTGCTCCGCAGGGGCTCCTCCTTGAGGAAGAAGGCGAGGACGAAGGCGGCCAGGACGACGGGGGCGGCGTAGAGGAAGACGTCGGTGATGGAGGTGGCGTAGGCATGGAGGACGTCGTGGGCGACGGCGGGCGGCAGCCGGGAGATGGTCCGCGGGTCCTCGGCGACGGTGGACGAGGTCATGCCGGGTGGCAGCGGGTGTCCGGTGAGGGCGTCGGCGATCCGGGGGCCGAGCTTGTTGGTGAAGATCGTGCCGAAGATGGAGACGCCGAAGGAGGCGCCGATGGAGCGGAAGAACGTGGCGCCGGAGGTGGCCACGCCCAGGTCCCGGTAGGCGACGGCGTTCTGCACGATGAGCACCAGGACCTGCATGACGAGGCCGAGCCCGAGCCCGAAGACGAAGAAGCAGCCGCTCATCACGGCCACACCGCTGGACGGCTCCAGTTGGTGGAGGAGGAGCAGTCCGACGATGGTGACGGCGGTGCCGGCGATGGGGAAGATCTTGTAGTGGCCGGTGCGGCTGACGATCTGCCCGGACGCGGTGGACGACAGCAGCATCCCGAAGACCATGGGCAGCATGTGCACCCCGGACATCGTCGGTGTCACGCCCTGGACGACCTGGAGGAACGTCGGCAGATACGTCATCGAGCCGAACATCGCGAAGCCGACGATGAAGCCGATGACCGCGGTGATGCCGAAGCTCCGCACCCGGAAGAGGCGTAGCGGAAGGACGGGCTCCGCGGCCCGCCGCTCGGCGAGGACGAACGCGGCGAGCAGCACCAGACCGAGCACCCCCAGCCCCACGATCTGCCAGGAGCCCCAGGGATAGCTGACGCCGCCGAGTGAGGTCATCAGGACGAGGCAGGCGGCGACGGCGGCGATCAGGGCGGTGCCGGGGTAGTCGATGCGGTGCGGGGTGCGGTGGGCCGGTATGTGCAGTACGGCCGCGATCACGGCGAGGGCGACGGCGCCGATGGGCACATTGATGTAGAAGACCCAGCGCCAGCTGAGGTGGTCCACGAACAGTCCGCCGAGCAGCGGTCCGAGGACGCTGCTCCCGCCGAAGACCGCGCCGAAGAGTCCCTGGTACCGGCCGCGGTCGCGGGGCGGCACGATGTCGCCGACGATCGCCATCGACAGGGCGATCAGCCCGCCGCCGCCCAATCCCTGGAGCGCGCGGAAGGCGATGAGCTGCGGCATGTCCTGAGCGATCCCGCACAGTACGGAACCGATCAGAAAGAGGACGATGGCGGTCTGGAAGAGCTTTTTGCGCCCGTACTGGTCGCCGAGCTTGCCCCACAGCGGGGTCGCCGCCGTCGACGCGAGCAGATAGGCGGTGACCACCCAGGAGAGGTGGTCGAGCCCGCCGAGATCGCTGACGATCGTCGGCAACGCGGTGGCGACGATCGTCTGGTCGAGTGCGGCGATGAGCAGGCCGAGCAGCAGTGCCCCGATCGCCACGAGGACGGTCCGGCGGTCCGGCGCGCCGGGAGCGGCCGGGGTTCCGGTGCGGTGCGCCATGAACGCCTCCTCCTTCTCCTCGGGCCTTCCGGCCTTCCTCTCCATACTGGTCGGTCGGGCGGGATACGTCCTGCCGGACCGTGGACATCCGGCCGCGGCCGGGACGGCATCGGGGGCGATACCGGGCGGATGTCGCCGAGTGCCTGCGCGGAGCGGGGCGGCCTTTGGATAATCACTCCCGCTCCAACGGATCCAATGACGCAAGGCACCAGAGAAGCGAGGGCTCCGAGGAGGGACCGCTGTGGCCGCAGGGACCTGTCCGCACTGCTCGGCACCGGTACGCGGCGGCGGGCGGCCCGCGTGTCTGTGCGCGGCGGCCGCCGCCGACGACTTCGACCCGCTGGCCGTCCGCCCGTACGTCTCCCTGCCCAACCCGCCGGAACCGGCCGCTCCGCGGGACCGCGCCCCGGGGACGGCACCGCCGTACGGCCCGCCCGTCTCCCCCGCTCCGTCCGGCGCCCACCGGGCCCCGGGCGCG
>NZ_JCANQV010000170.1:0-13045 GCF_059553635.1 Candidatus Streptomyces philanthi | reverse complement strand
GCCGGCGTGACGGCACCTCAGCAACCCGTCACCCAGTTACTCGCCTTCGACGTCCCGACGACGTCCCGCACCGCGGACCGGAAGACGCTGCGCGACATCCTCGGCGGCCTCACCCGCACGCTCTCCGCCCCGCCGCCCGATCCGCGCTTACGGAGCGGCGACACGGCCCGCCTCACCTCCGTGGTCGGCGTCGGCCCCGCACTGGCGTCCCGCCTCGGCCTCCACGTACCCGCCGCGCTCGCCGATCTGCCGCCGTACCCCGGCGACCACCTCGACCCGGCACACAGCGGCGGCGACCTGCTCCTCCAACTGTGCGCCGACGACCGCTGGACACTGAGCGTCGTCGCCGAACTGGCCACCACCGCCGCGAGGAACGCCGGGGCCGTCCCGCGCTGGACCCAGTCCGGATTCCTGCCCCGTACGCCCCCGGGCACCACCCCCCGCAACCTCTTCGGCTTCAAGGACGGCACCGCCAACCCCGACGAGAAGTCCGCCGGACAGTGGGTCTGGGGCCCACCAGGCCCCCACCGCAACGGAACCATCCTGGTCTACCGCAAGATCCGTATGGACGTCGGCGGCTTCGCCGCACTCCCCCGGGCCCGGCAGAACATGATGATCGGCCGCCACGCCGACACCGGCGTCCCCCTCACCGGCACCGCCGAACACGACGACCCGGACATCTACGCCAAGCACCCGGAAGGCTCCTACGTCATCCCCCTCACCGCCCACATCCGCCTCACCAACCCCCGCCTCGACAAGGGCGCCCGCATGCTCCGCCGCAGCTACAGCTACGACGACGCCCCGGACGACCGCGGCCTGCTGTTCTGCGCCTTCATGCGCGACCCGGCCCTCTTCACCCGCGTCCAGACCCGCCTGGCCTCCCGCGACGCCCTGACCCCCTTCACCGACCACCGGGCTTCCGCCGTGGCCTATGTCCTGCCCGGCGTCCTACGGGGCGGGACTCTCGGCGAACGGCTCTGAGGTTTCAGGGAAGCCCCGTGGACGATGGGCGCACCCCACTTCAGCGGCTTACTGCCACCGGCGGAGTTCCGCTGTGACGTACACCTGGTGCTGCTCGACCACGAGGTACCTGACGGGACTCCACCCGGAAGCGCCCGGAGAAGAGAGCGACGCCGCCGCGGGCAGGTCCCGCCAGCCCCAGACCGGCCCGCAAGGGAATGCACAGGAGACAAACCGATCGCCCCACCCGGCAATCTGCGGTCAGGGGCCAGAAATTCGGCGGTGTGATCAGAGGGTACGGAGAAAACCTTCGAGGATCTCGTTGAAGGCGTCGGGGCGTTCCATGTTGGGGTAGTGGGAGGTTCCCTCGATGGAGACGGCGCGCCCGTTGGGCACGGTGCGGGCGAGACGTTCGGCCATGCCGATGTGGTCGGGTGAGTCGATGGCCCCGTTGACGGCAAGGACAGGGACATCGATCTTGGCCGCCCGGCTCCAGGTGTCGCGGACCGGAATGCGCACGTCGGGTTCGCCGGCGGTGTGCTTGGACAACGTTCGCCGTGTCATCTCGCGCAGGCGGCCGAGGACTTCGGGGTCGAGGTCATCGACAGTGCGGTGCGGTCCCGCACCGAAGCCGGTGAACGTCTCGACCGAGGCGTCCAGGTCACCGGCGGCCATCGCCGACTGCCACGCGGCCCAGGTTCGGGTGGTCCAGGGGTCGGTGAAGTACGGCTCGCTGGTACCGGCGCCCGTGACGACCACAGCGCGAACGAGTTCCGGGTGTTCCAGTGCGGTGTCGACCGCGGTGCCGGCCCCCATGGAGACGCCCACGAGGATCGCCGGGCCGGTGCCCAAGTGGCGCAGCAGCGCGGCAAGGTCGTCGGCGTGCCGGAACGGTGCGGAGGCGTTGGCGGACCGTCCATGGCCGCGGGCGTCCGGGGCGAGGACGCGGTACCGCGAGGCGAGGGCGGGGATCTGGGCGTGCCACATCGTGTGGTCGAGGAAGCCACCGTGCAGCAGCACGAGGGGGCGACCGGTACCGGTGTCGAGCCAGAACAGATCATTCATGACAACCAAGGTGTCATTGTCGCGAGCAAATGGCAACCAAGGTGTCATCATGGCGAGGTGAGCGCATCAGAGCACGACATGGCGTCCGAGGAACTGACCGACCGGCTGACCGAGGTCTTCGACCTGGTGGGACCGCTCTACCGGTGTACGCACCGCAAGGTGGAACAGGACGTGTCCGCCGAGGGGCTTTCGGTGGGGGTGCGGGCCGTGCTCAGCATGCTCCGCGAGCACGGCCCCATGACCGTCCCCCAGATGGGCCGGGCCCAGGCGCTCAGCCGCCAGTTCGTGCAGCGCATGGTCAATGAGGCGGCCGCGCGAGGACTGGCCGAGTCCGCCCCCAATCCGGCCCACAAGAGGTCGTCCCTCATCCGGCTGACCACACAGGGCCAGACCGCCATCGCCACTGTGATCGACCGCGAACGCGCGGTTCTGCGCCAGGTCGGTGGCGACCTCACCGACGCCGATGTCGACGCCTGCCTCCGCGTCCTCTCCCGCCTCCTGGACCTCCTGGGCAATGACGACGTCGACCGAGCCGCGCCTGATGGGGGCGATGGCATGACTCCTGACCCCACGTAGGGAATTCGGGCCGGACGCCGTCAAGTCGGCGCATCCCCAGGACGAGGCCCCCTTGCCGATCACCCCGGCCCCCGGGCACCCTCGATCCGGCGCGTCCGCCCCGCCGCCGGGCACGGCATCGGGCACCCTGACGCGGCCGCCGGCACCACCGCGTACTCTCCCGCCCGCGCCCACACGCGCTCCCACCAAAGGGGACGGAATGAGCAGCTACGACTACGTCGTCATCGGTGCCGGCTCCGCGGGGTGTGTGCTGGCGGCACGGCTGTCGGAGGACACCGATGTCCGGGTCGCGGTGATCGAGGCGGGTGGTCCGGACACCGCGCGGGAGATCCATGTTCCGGCCGCTTTCCCCCAGTTGTTCAAGTCCGGCCTGGACTGGGACCTCGACTCCGAGCCCGAGCCGGGCATCGGCGGGCGGCGGGCGTACCTGCCCCGGGGCAAGATGTTCGGCGGCACCAGTTCGATGAACGCGATGATCTACATCCGCGGCAACCACGCCGACTACGACGGCTGGGCCGCGGCCGGGGCCACCGGCTGGTCGTACGCGGACGTGCTGCCGTACTTCCGGCGCTCCGAGGACAACCAGCGCGGCGAGGACCGCTTCCACGGCGTGGGCGGGCCGCTGACGGTCAGCGACGGCCGGTCCGGGCACCCGCTCGCGGCGGCCTTCGTGGAGGCCGCCGTGCAGGCCGGGCACCGGGAGAACGACGACTTCAACGGCGCCACACAGTTCGGCGTCGGGCGCTACCAGCTCACCCAGCGCGACGGCATGCGGTGCAGCGCGGCCGTCGCCTATCTGCATCCCGCCCTCGGACGGCCGAACCTCACCGTGCTCTCCCCCGCCCGCGCACACCGTGTGGTGATCGAGGGCGGCCGGGCGACGGGCGTGGAGGTGAAGCGGGGCGGCACCGTCGGGACGGTCCGCGCCGAGCGCGAGGTGATCCTCTCCGCGGGCGCCTACGAGTCCCCGAAGCTGCTGATGCTGTCCGGGATCGGGCCCGCCGGTGTCCTGTCCGCCTGCGGCATCGACGTCGTACGCGATCTGCCGGTCGGCCAGGGCCTCCAGGACCACTACATGACGCTGCTGAACTTCCGTACCGGCGCCGAATCGCTGATCGGCGCGGCGAGCCCGGAGAACGCCGCGCTGCTGCGGAGCGAGGGGCGCGGCCCGCTGACCTCCAACCTCGCCGAGACCGGCGGGTTCTTCCGCAGCCGGGACGACCTGCCCGCCCCGGACCTCCAGTTCCACGCCGCCCCCGTCCCCTTCCACCAGGAGGGACTCGGCCCGGCCACCGAACACGCCTTCGCCTTCGGCCCGTGCGTCCTCGCCCCGACCAGCCGCGGCACGGTGACGCTGCGCTCCCCCCGCCCGGACGTCGCCCCCCGGATCGTGCACAACTACCTGACGACTCCCGAGGACCGCTCCTGCATCATCGCGGGAATCCGGACCGCTCTGGACATCGCGGCCCAACGGGCGGTTGCCGACGTCACCACGGCCCCGTACGGCGACATGCCGGCCTCCGGCTCCGACACGGACCTCCTCACCTGGGCGCGGCACTCCGGCCAGACGCTCTACCACCCCACCTCGACCTGCGCCATCGGCACCGTGGTCGACCCCGAACTCCGCGTGTACGACGTAACGGGCCTACGGGTCGCCGACGCCTCGGTCTTCCCGACCGTGCCACGCGGGAACACCAACGCCCCCACGATCATGGCCGCGGAGAAGGCGGCCGACCTCGTCTCGGGCCGGTAATCCGACGGACGGCACGACCTCGGCACACGTATCAACCCGCCAACGGCCGCTCACGCGACTGGCCACACTCCGCCGACGCTCCGCAGAGCGTCGACTGTCCACGCGGATTTCCCGTTGGGCGACGAACCGGCGGATGGACTCAGACGGCGTCAGAGCGTACGGCGGTCACGGCCAAGGTGGTGTAGTTCATCGTGAAGCGTCCGCCCAGGGAATCGATGGCGTCCCCGACCGCGCCCAGTATCTCGGCCAGTTGGCCGGGGCGGAGCTGCGTGAGGCCGCCCGTGGTGGGGAGCAGGTTCAGCCATTGGTCGCGCGTGTAGGGCTGCTCCCAGTCGTATCGCCATTGTTCAGCAATGAAGATCCGTCCTACGACCGACAAGGATCTCGACGTCTTCGTCGACACGCTTCATGCCGCTTTCGGGCTCTTCCCGGAGACCCCGAACGAGAATGGCGGCGGGGTGTGGTGGGCGGCGCTGGAAACGGACCGCAGCCTGCTCGCCCTGACGACGGACGGGCGGCCCGTCGGCACCGCCGGGGCGTACTCCTTCGAGCTCACGCTGCCCGGCGAGATCCTCGTTCCGGCCGCAGGGGTGACCCATGTCGGTGTCCTGCCCTCGCACCGACGCCAGGGCGTACTCACCGCGTTGATGCGGCATCAGCTCAGCGAGCTGCGGGCCCAAGGGGAATTCCTCTCCGTACTGCTGGCCTCCGAGACCCTGATCTACGGCAGGTTCGGCTACGGGCCGGCGACCTCCACGCGGCGGCTGACGGTACCGCGTCACCGGGCCGCCTTCGCCCTCCCCCGGGCGCGCGGAGCGGCCGGCGCCCGGGAGGCCGGACCGGGCACCGGCTCGGTCGAGTTGCTGCGGCGTGCCGAGTGCGGGGAGATCCTGGAAGAGGTCTACGACCGGTACCGCCGCGCGCAGCCCGGCGCACTGTCCCGGCCGCACCGCTGGTGGGCCTTGGGCGCGGGGCAGCCCCCGGTCGCTCCGACGCCACGCTACGTCGCCGTCCACCGTGGCGCCGAGGGCGTCCCGGACGGGTACGCCGGCTACGCGGTCGAGTCGGGCACCCTGACGGTCGACGAGACCATCGCCACCGACGACGCCGTCTTCACGGCCCTGGCCCGATTCGTCCTCGGACACGACCTGGTCACACAGGTCGTCTTCAAGCACTTCCCTCCCGAGCACCCGCTGCGCCGGCAGCTCGCGGACTTCCGCGCCGGCCAGGTGAGCGGCGACACCGACTGGCTCTGGGTACGTCTGCTGGACGTCCCCCGGGCGCTGACCGCGCGCGGCTGGTTCACGGACGGCGCACTCGTCCTCGACGTCGACGACCCGTTCCTCGGCGAGCACGGCCGCTACCTGCTGACCGTCCAGGACGGCAAGGCCGACTGCGTCCCCACGGACCGGGAGCCCGACCTGTCCCTGGACGTGAGGGACCTGGGCTCGGTCTACCTCGGCGGCACCGCCCCGAGCACCCTCGTACGTGCCGGACACATCCGGGCCCACCACCCTGGCGCGGCCGCCCTCGCCGACGCCCTTTTCCGCGCCGAACGTATTCCGCACTGCGTGCATTGGTTCTGACGCACGCCCGCCGAATGCCTGGCACCCTGGGCTTGACGCCGCCCAGCACGGACGGCGCGCGCACGACCACACCCCTCTCGACCCATGGCTCAAGCAGAAGGACATCACCGCAGTGAGCATCATCCGGCCCCGGAGCCGCAGTTGAAAAACGCACGGACAGCGGTCTGCGCGCTCGCGGCAATCGTGCTCCTCGGCGCCTGCGACAAAACACCCCAGCGGGCCAAGGACGGCATCACCAACCTCCAGCTCAGCGTCACCGGAATTCCGACTCCGGGAACGCTGTCCGCGCTGGAGCATGTGCTGGCCCGCATCCAGTCCGGGGACCCGGAAGGTCTCGCCGAACTCGCGGAGGACGAGGACCCGCAGGGGCCCGCCCGGAAATGGGTGAAGAAATGGCGTACCGCCACCGAGAAACCCATGACCGCGGACTTCAGCGAGCCGGCCGATCGTGTGTCGGTCGAGGTCCGCTTCGAGGGAATGCGGGAGAAGCTGTCCCTGCCCCTCATAGGCAAGGGCGACGACAACGAAGACGACTACGGAATCCTTCTGCGCGAGGAGGATTGACGTGATGCGACAGGTCACCGTGCCGTCTCAACCGCACTGTCGTTGCCGGTCAGTGCCCTCCGCACTCCGCTGCGCACAGCCGATCTCCTCGCGGAGCAAGTGCCGGCGCCCTGCCACATCCCGTTCGGTATCGTGCGCGACGCTGCCGGGTGGTGGGATGCGGTCGGCCGCGCCGTCGCAGGCGAAAGCCCGGAAACGTCGGCGTTCGTCCCCGGATACTGGTCGCCATGGATGAAGTCAAGGTCGTCGTCGCCCACTCCGAGCGCGCGACCCTGCGCGTCGGCGACGTGTTCCTGAAGGTCGACACCGATCAAACGCGCATCGACGTCGAGGTCGAGGCGATGGCCCTGGCGCCGGTCCCCACCCCGGAGATCCTGTGGCGCAAGCCGCCCGTCCTCGCGATCGCCGCGGTCCGGGGGACGGCACTCGGCCGCCTCGGCGAGCCGTCGGCCGCGTCGCCGGCGGCGTGGGCCGCGGCGGGTGCCGCCCTCCGGCAGCTGCACGACGCGCCGTTGCCGCCCTGGCCCGGCCGGAGCCTCGACGGGTTGGCGGCGGAGCTCGACGGCGAGTGCGAGTGGCTCGTCACGAACGGCTTCCTACCCGCCGACCTGGTCACCCGCAACCGCCGGGTCGCCGAGGCCGCACTCCGCCCGTGGACTCCGGCATTCACACACGGCGACCTGCAGATCGCGCACGTCTTCGTCGACCGCGACAAGGTCACCGGCATCATCGACTGGTCCGAGGCGGGCCAGGGAGATGCCCTGTTCGACCTCGCCACCTTGACACTCGGACACGAGGAACACCTCAGCGACGTCGTCGCCGGCTACGGCACCGACATCGACCTCGACGTCATCCGCGCATGGTGGTCCTTGCGAAGCCTGCTGGCGATCCGCTGGCTGGCCGAGCACGGCTTCGACCCGTCCGCCCCGGGATGCGAGATCGACGTGCTGAGATCCCGGATGTGAGAACGCGCGCGCCCGGCTGCTGCGAGTGCGTTGGGACGCATCGACGAGGGCATCTTTTCCAGCACATCGCCAGCCACTGCTCCCGACGAAGTGCGGTGCGGAGCCGTACTCAGCAGATGACGGCGCAGCCGAAGGTGACGAACGCGTGATGGATGTCGTCGTGGATATCCCAGCCACGGGCGATGCGAGGGCTCCGCGGACGTGAGGAATTCCTGGGTACGAGGCGGCTTGACATGCGGCCAGGTCCTGCCTCGACATCTGCCGGGCGGAGCCGCGCAAGTTGCGATCACCCACACGGGGTAACACGCTGAAAGTGGAAGCAGTACGGGTGTCGAACCCCAGCCGTGCTCGTCCCACACGGTGCGTGCAAAGGGATGCGACCACAAACGGCACATCTCCATGTCGGCGCCGCCGCTCAGCACCGGGCCCGGCTCGGCAACCACGCCGCGGCGACACCCCTGTACTGGAGCTGGTGCCGCGTTGGACGCGGATGAGGTTTTTCCATGCCCACACCGTTCACCCCGCACGGCCTTGGCCGAGGCCGTCCGCCGAACTCCCTCCGGACAGGCGCATCGGTCGCAGCCGTCCCCGGAATCGTCACCGAATACACCCTGCCCACCCCGGGTAGCTCCCCCTACCCCTGGGACATTGCGGCCGGGCCCGACGGCAATCTGTGGTTCACCGAGTACGACAGGGGTTTGATCGGGCTGATCACCCCAGGTGGAGCCATCACCGAATATTCCCTGCCCACCCCGGACGGCGGGCCGACGGGGATCACGGCCGGCCCGGACGGGAACGTATGGTTCACCGAATACGACAGCGGCATGATAGGGCGGATC
The DNA here is from genome assembly GCF_059553635.1 of Candidatus Streptomyces philanthi. Lineage (NCBI taxonomy): Bacteria > Bacillati > Actinomycetota > Actinomycetes > Kitasatosporales > Streptomycetaceae > Streptomyces > Candidatus Streptomyces philanthi. The sequence continues at coordinate 4,737 of NZ_JCANQV010000170.1, read as the reverse complement.
ACCCCAGCTGGAGCCATCACCGAATACCGCGTCCCCAGCCCGAACAGCTTCCCATGGGGTATTACGGCCGGGCCGGACGGCAATCTGTGGTTCGCCGAGTACAACAACGGTGTGATCGGACGGATCACCCCGGACGGGTCCATCACCGAACACCCGCTGACCGACGCGGGCAGCGGGCCGACGGGGATCACGGCCGGCCCGGACGGCAACCTGTGGTTCGTCGAGTCCACCGGCAACCGGATAGGACGGATCACCCCGAGCGGGAACATCACAGAACACCCCATCCCCAGCTCGGACAGCTCCCCGTGGGACATCGCGGCCGGGCCCGACGGCAACCTGTGGTTCGTCGAGGGCTCCGGTAACCAGGTCGGACGGATCACCCTGGGCGGGGAGATCACCGAGCATCCCGTGCTCACTGCGGGCAGCCAGCCCTCCGGGATCGTGGCGGGGCCGGACGGGAATCTGTGGTTCACCGAATACTTCGGTGGCAAGGTCGGGCAGATCACTCCAGGCGGGTCCGTCATCGAATTCTCCCTGCCTCCCGCGGACAGCGGGCCGACCGGGATCGTCGTAGGACCGGACGGGAACCTGTGGTTCACCGAGTACGACAACGGTGTGATCGGCCAGATCACCCCGGACGGGTCCATCACCGAATATCCTTTGCCCGTACTGAACAGCCATCCGCTCGGGATCACGGCCGGGCCGGACGGCAATGTGTGGTTCACCGAGTCCACCGGCAGCCGGATCGGACAGATCACTCCGACAGGGTCCGTCACCGAATTCCCGCTGCCCACCGCGGTCAGCCTCCCGTTCGGTATCGCTGCCGGGCCCGACGGCAATCTGTGGTTCACGGAGTACTTCGGCGGTATGGTCGGACGCATCACTCCGGCCGGGGACATCACCGAATTCCGTGTGCCCCATTCGGATGCCTTCCCGTTCGGCATCACGGCCGGGCCCGACGGCAATCTGTGGTTCACCGAGTACTGGGACGGAAAGATCGGGCGGATCACTCCGGGCGGGACCACCACCGAATTCTCCTTGCCCACCGAGGGCAGTCGCCCGCTGGGGATCGTGGCGGGACCGGGCGGAAACCTGTGGTTCACCGAATACTGGGGCGGGAAGATCGGGCAGATCACTCCCGCGGGGTCCGTCACCGAATTCCCCCTGCCGACCCCCGACAGCGGGCCGACCGGCATCGTGGCCGCCCCGGACGGGAATCTGTGGTTCACCGAGTCCAGGGGCAACCGGATCGGACGGATCACTTCGACGGGATCCGTCACCGAGTACCCACTGCCCAACCCCGGCAGTTCCCCGTACGCCATCGCGTCCGGGTCCGACGGAAACGTGTGGTTCACCGAGTCCACGGGCAACCGCATCGGACGGATCACTTCAATAGGTTCCGTCACCGAATACCCACTGCCCACCGCGGACGGCCACCCGTTCGGCATCGCGTCCGGACCGGACGGGAACCTGTGGTTCGCCGAGTATGCCAGCGGCAGGATCGGACAGATCACCTCAGGCGTCAGCCCCACGCCGAATCCGCTGGAGCAAGAGCTCTTCGACCTGGTCAACCGCGCACGGACGCACCCGGAGTTGTATCCCCTTCTGGAACCCGATCCGCAGGGAGAAGCGAAGTTGAGCGGCTGTCCCAACCCCTTCCAGCCCTCCCAGCAGCTCAGGAACATCGCGTACGACCACAGCAGTTACCTGTCCACCGTTCCCAGCGCCCAGGTCCAGCAGGACTCGAACATGCATCGGGGGCCTGACGGGAAACTGGTATGGGAAAACGGCGAACCCATGGACCTTGCGGGCTACCACACCTTCCGTGCAGAAAACGTCTACTTCCAGTGGGGGCAGCCCGAGCCTGCCCCCAGTCCTGCTCAGGCAGTGGAGTACTGGATGCAGAGGGACTCGGCATGGCACTGGGCGCACCGCAATCTCATCCTCAATTGCGCGGCCCTGGAAGCCGGCGTGGGTTACTACCACCAGGCCCGACCGCCGGGCAGCACCGAAATCCAGCACTACTGGACACTGGATGTGGGTACGCGCTGATCCGGGTGGTCCACATCCGCAACTTCGGTTTCCCGTGGGGGCTCCCGGATGGGCCGCGCGTCCGGTGGGCGCGTGAGCCCGTGCCCGCGTCGTCGACAATCACCGGCCGAAGCGTCGGCTGTGTGATCAGGTGGTGATCTCCTCGGGCCACGGTCTTTCCAAACAGCAGTGGATGAAGTCCTGGACCACGGGGTTGGTGTCGTCGGCGCAGGCCCAGGCGACGCCGACCTGGCTGGGGCTGACGCCGCTGACGGGGCGGTAGGTGATGCCGGGGCGGGCGTAGAAGCGGGCGGCGGATGCGGGGGCGAGGGCGATGCCGTAGCCGTTGGCGAGGGCACTGAGCCAGTCGTCCGGCTGGTCGGTGACGGCGCCGACGCGGACCGGATGGCCGTCGCGTTCGTCGGCGGCCAGCCAGTACTCCCGCCACCAGCCCGTTTCAGGCGGTGCGGCCACGAACGGCTCGTCCCACAGCTCCCGGAAGGGGACCACGTCGCGCGCGGTGAGAGGGTGCCCCTCGGGGAGTGCGACCCAGCGGGGCTCGGTGAACAGCGTCGCCGTGCGCAGTGCGTCGTGGCCGGGGAAGGGCAGGCGCAGCAGGGCGACGTCGACGTCCCCGTCAGCGAGTCCGGCACTCGGATTCGACCAGGTGGCCTGCCGCATCTCCACCCGCCAGCCCGGCCGGCGTCGGGTGAACTCCGCGATGATGTGGGGCGTGGCCTCGTTGGCGGCGCTGGCCATGAAGCCGACCCGCAGCGTGCGGGCTGCCCGGCTGGCGGCACTCTTGGTCTCCCGCGCCACCTGGTCCCAGTCGGCCAGCAGGACGGGCACCCGCTCCGCCAGGGCCCGGCCCGGCTCCGTGAGCGTCATGCCGGTGCGGGACCGCGTGAACAGTCGCACTCCGAGCCGGGTCTCCAGTTGCCTGATCTGCTTGGTGAGCGCCGGCTGGGACACGAACAGCCGTTCCGCTGCGCGGGTGAGAGTCCCCTCCTCCGCCACAGCGGCGAAGTAGCGCAGCAGCCGCGTGTCCACATCCATGCTTCCAGGTTATAGGAGCAGGTATTGGCCGCCGCTCAAGGGCTCGGGGGAGGCTTGTCGAGGTGAGCGAGCGGGGCTCGCCGGACTCACCACGCGCTCGACCGAAGGACAGGGCACATGTTCACCGCCTACGCGATCATCACCGTCATCACCGTCCTGGCCAACGCCGGAATCGCCGTCGCGGACTTCTTGCGGGCCGAGTTCGTCCTCGCCAACTCGGCCGAGGTGGATCTCCCACCGACCTGGCTCCCGTGGCTCGCCGCGCTCAAGGCCGCGGGTGCCGCCGGTCTCCTCCTCGGGCTCATGGGGGTCCCGGTCATCGGCGTCGCTGCCGCTACAGGGCTCGTCCTGTTCTTCATCGGCGCCTTGGCCGCACACGTCCGTGCTCGCGTCCATCACAACATCGCTTTCCCTGCGAGCTGTCTGGCTCTGGCCGCGGCGTCTCTCGTCCTCGCCGTAGTCCGATAGACGTCAGAGGGCGGTGCGGAAAGCCATGACCGGCAGGGCCAACCGAAGTCGTCGTTCCCACAGCACGTCCGCCGGCCGACGTACGCCGTTCAGGACACAGCCGCGGGCCGGTCGGATCGCCCGGCCCGCGCCGCTCAACAGCCCATGGCTTGATCGGCCTTCAATGCCCACCCGAGGACCCCTGACGGCATCGGGCGCCGACGGCCCGGCGGTTGACGGTCGCGCACCTGGGCATGTCGATGGGCGGCTCCTTCTCCGCCTACGGCGGTCTCAGCGGCAAGCTGCCTTCACCCGCCCCCGCGCCGTGTGAAGGCCCCACGGGCGGCACGGTCGGCGAGCCCCCACCGGCGGCGCGGACCAGCCGGTGAGCGACCCGCCGCCCGCGCCCCGCCCGAACACACCTGAACCGGGGCGGACGCACGGCCACCGGACGCGCCGACCAGCAGTCCGGTGGTACCGTGCTGCGCCCTCTGCGACCAAGAAGGAACCATGAGCTTTCCCCCCCTGCACCGCGTGGTGACCGGGCACGACGCCCACGGCAAAGCCGTCGTCACCAGTGACGGACCACTGCCCACCGTCGTCGAACTCGGCGCAGCCGCCGGAAGCGTCTTCCACGAGGTGTGGAGCACCGCCACGTCCCCGGTGGTCATCGACAACGGGCCGGACCCGACCACCGGGCCCCTCACCCTGGCCCCCGCCCCGCACGGCACCCGTATCCGCTTCGTCGACTTCCCGCCCGAGCCCGAGGAGCCCCTCGACACCTCACGCGCCAAGGAGGTCTTCACCCAGATCGGCGGCGAGGACGCCTCCACCGTCGGCACGGACGCGCCGCACCCGCTCATGCACCGCACCGAAACCGTCGACTACGGCATCGTGATCGAGGGCGAGATCACCCTGGTGCTCGACGACTCCGAGGTACCCCTCGCACCCGGCAGCGTCGTCGTGCAACGCGGCACCAACCACGCATGGTCCAACCGGTCCGGCCAACCGTGCCGCATGCTGTTCGTCCTGCTGGACGGGCAGTACGAAGCGTCGAACGCGCCCGCACCGAACCGCGGCTGACCGCACGGGAGAACCTCTGGAGGCGGTCCCGAGGTCGGCCTCCGGAGGATCTCCCGGCACCTGCTCCGAGGTTTCGCCGACCGCCGACGACACGTCGCACGGCGGCCGAAGATCACCAGC
>NZ_JCANQV010000169.1:0-13055 GCF_059553635.1 Candidatus Streptomyces philanthi | reverse complement strand
TCCGGCAGGTCGTCGTCGATCTCGCGGCGACGGCCGGGCAGGGCGAGCACCACGAGGACGACGGCGAGCAGGCCCTGGGTCCACAGCCAGAGGGTGTGGCCGAGCGGGTTGTCATGGGTGAGGTCGAGGCGGCCGCCGCCCGCGGGGAGGTCGAAGCCCTGGGCCCAGCCGTCGAGGGTGACGGGCTTGAGCGGCTTGCCGTCCAGGGTGGCGTGCCAGCCCTCGTCGGCGGCGTCCGCGAGCCGCAGGACGCGTCCCTCGGTGCCGTCGGGGACCTGGGTGTGCGCCTCGACGGGCCCGGAGGGCACCGGGATCGGCGCGGCGGCCTCGCCCGCGCGGGTGCCGTCCTTGGCCAGGCCCGCGACGATCGAGACCCGTGCGACCCGCCGGTCGACGCGCCACAGGGCGCCGCCGTCCTCCTGGCTGAGCCGGGTCAGGCCCGGGGTGGCGTCCAGGACCCGGCCCATCGTGCGGCGCGCGTCCTCGCGGACGAGGACGTAGCGGACGGCGTAGCGGCCGAGCTGGTTGGCCTGGTCGGCGCCGGAGCCGGCGACGAGATGGGCGACGATGCCGCCCAGCCGGCGGTCCTCGCCGGTGGCGGCGAGCACGTCCGCGTCGCCGAGCCGGGCGCCGGAGCCGCGGACGAGGGTGTAGGTGACCTGACCGCCCCCGCCGTCGAGGACGAGGGTGCGGGCGCGGTCGGAGGTGACGGACTCCTCGGCGACGAACGCCGGGACCTGGGTGGCGTCCCCGTGCCGCAGCGGGCCGTCCGCGCCGGTGATCATCCAGACGACGGCGGCGTAGAGCGGGGCGAGGGCGCAGGCCAGGGCGATGAGGACGGCGGTCGGCTGCTTCCAGCCGAGGCCGAGGGCGGTCATCCGGGTGCGGATGCCCTCCGCGCCGACGGCGGCCGCGCACAGCAGTGCGAGGCCGCCGACGAGCGTGGCGGGCCCGGTCCAGCCGGAGCCGTTGCCGAGCGCGGCGCACAGCAGGGCGGTCACCGCGACGGCCCAGGCGACGCGGATCGTCCGCTGCCGCGCGTCGCGCAGGGTGGCGCCGAGCGCGGCCAGGACGACGCCGAGCAGCAGCAGTCCGCCGGCGGTCTTCGGGCCGCCGGGGTTCATCTGGAGCAGGCCGAAGGCGGTGGCGTGGCCCGCGCCCTGGTCGAGTCCGGCCTCCTGGAAGAAGCGCGCGGGGGCGCCGAGCAGCGTCAGCGACCAGGGCGCTAGGACGACGAGCGGGGTCAGGGCGACGGCGAGGAAGCGCAGGCCGTGGGCGGGGAGCCGGCCGCGGTCGCCGTCGAGGGCGCGCAGGACGACCAGGGCGGCGCCGAGGACGACGGCGAGCGGCCAGACGATCGGGGTGAAGGCGGTAGCGACCGTGACCAGCAGGGCGTACGCCCAGGTGGCGCGCCAGGCGGGGCGGGTGCCGGGCGCCAGGCGCAGTCCGCTCGCGGCGACGGCGGCGCGGGCCATCGGGGGGAGCAGGACGGCGAGGACGGCGGTGCCGATCCGGCCGCCGGCCAGGGCGCCGGTGGTCGCGGGCAGCAGGGCGTAGACGACGCTGCCCCAGGCGCGCAGCAGCCGGGAGGTGACCAGGGGGCGGGAGGCGAGGTAGGCGGAGAGTCCGGCGAGCGGGACGGAGCAGACGACCAGCAGGGTGACGGTGAGGTGGGTGCCGCCGAGGAGGAGGCTCGCCAGGAGGGCGAGGACCGCGAGGTAGGGGGGTGCGGCGGCGGTGCTCCCGGTCCCGGCCTGGTGCCAGCTGTCGAGGTAGGAGGACCAGAGGTCGCCGAGGTGGTCGGGGGCGGGCAGCAGGGCGCCGCCGCTCAGCGCGCCGGAGCCGAGCAGTGAGCGGCAGGCGGTCAGCGCGACCAGCAGGAGGACGGCGAAGAGGAGGGGGCCGGGCCGGCGGGCGATCCGCTTGAGCCGGGCGAACTGCTCGACCTCCAGGAAGTCGGCGTCGTCGCCGCCGGGCCCGGACTCCACGGCGCCGTGCCGGCCGGACGCGGCGGTGTCGGGTGCGGCCCGGCCGCCGAGGTTGCCCGCGAGCTGTTCGACGGTGGCGCGGACGGTCGCGCCGGGCGGCGGGAACAGGGGGCGCAGTTCGGACGCCGGGACGGTGGCCCTGCCCCGCTGTTTGCGGGCGGCGAGGATGCGGCCGGGCCGCAGCAGGGTGCCGAAGAGTCCGGCGAGTTCGTCGAGCGCCTGGCCGGGGACCTTGCCGACGAGGTAGGCGAGGACGCGCAGGACGGTGCCGAGCACCAGCCGCACCAGGACGTACGGGAGCAGCGCGCCGCGGGTGTTGGCGAGCAGGGTGTGGACGGCGCCGGCCTTGTCGACACGGTGCGGGCTGTTGCGGCGCAGCGCGAAGCGCTTGGTGGCGGTGGTTCCGTCGGGCGAGGGGGGCGCGGTGCGGCCGGCGCAGTCGATGCTGCGGCGTTCGCGGGAGGCGGCCTCGGCGTGCCGCAGCACGGCGTCGGGGGCGACGAGGACCTCGTGCCCCTCGGAGCGGGCGCGCCAGCACAGGTCGATGTCGTCGCGCATCAGCGGCAGCCGCCGGTCGAAGCCGCCGAGCCGGTCGTAGAGGTCGCGGCGGACGAGCATGCCGGCGGTGGAGACGGCGAGGACGGGGCGTACCTGGTCGTGCTGGCCCTGGTCCTGTTCGCGGCGGTCGAGGCCGGTCCAACGGCGGCCGCTGCGGGCGATGCTGACGCCGACTTCGAGGAGCTGGCGGCGGTCGTACCAGCTGCGGAGCTTGGGGCCGATGACGGCGGCGGAGGGGTTGGCGTCGGCGACGCGCAGCAGTTCGGTGAGGGCGTCGGGGGCGGGCGCGCTGTCGTCGTGCAGCAGCCACAGCCACTGGACGGGTTCGCCGTGCGGGAGTTCGGGCTGCTCGTGGACGTCGTCGTGCCAGGTGCGGGTGGCCGGGTCCCAGGCGCTGGGGCGCCGGAGGTAGGGCAGGTCGTCGGGGGTGAGGACGGGGGCGGAGCGGACCGCCTCGTCGACGGCGGTGCCGAACCCGGCGCGGCGGGCGAGGTGCAGCACCCGTTCGCCGCCGACCGCTTCGGCGACCAGCCGGGCGGAGTCGTCGGCGCTTCCGGTGTCGGCGGCGGCGATGCTCTGCACCGGCCGTTCCTGGCCGAGGAGCCCGGCGAGCACGTCGGGCAGCCAGCGGGCACCGTCATGGGAGACGATCACGGCGGTGACGACGTGCCGCGGGAACTCCGGGGCGGTGGCGGGGTACGGGGCGGACGGGGCCGCCGACTGGCTGTGCACGGACATCGAGGACGGGCCCTCCGGACCCGGGAGTTCGGGGCCCGCGGCGAAGGACGGTGCGGGCCGGCGCCCCCGGAAGACACTGCGACGGACTACGAGGGACGCGCGCACCCGGCGGGGGCGTCCGCGCGTCTGGGACGGGCCCCCACACTAATGGTTCGCGCCGTGCCCCCGGCCGGGCGCGCGCACGGCGTTCCGCCCCCGGCGCGCGGTGCGGCCGGAGGCGGAGGTCTCGCTGTGGGGGGATATGGGGAGTTGGTGTGGTGCGGCCGCGGGCCTCCCCGGGCCCCGCGCCGTGGTGACGGCGGGCCGCTGTGCCACCGTCAGACGGCGGCCTTCTTCAGCCGGCGCCGCTCGCGCTCGGACAGACCGCCCCAGATGCCGAAGCGCTCGTCGTTGGCGAGGGCGTACTCCAGGCACTCGGAGCGGACCTCGCAGGCAAGGCAGACCTTCTTGGCCTCGCGGGTGGAGCCGCCTTTCTCCGGGAAGAAGGACTCCGGGTCGGTCTGGGCGCACAGTGCGCGCTCCTGCCAGCCGAGCTCCTCGTCCGCCTCCTCGACCAGCAATTCTTCGAACAGCTCGGTCATGTGCGCCCCTCGTCTGTCTTGACGTCCCCGTGATACGGCCGTGATCGATGACGGCCGAACGACACGGGTGAAATTACAAGTGCGGAGATCCGGGCGAGTCAAGCCGGGATCTGCTATTGGGCCCCTTATTCACTCTGCGGAACCACACGTGCGCAGAAAGTGTTCAAATCACCAAAAACCAGGACACTTTCCCGGGTCTACCGATCGGCGCACCCCTCGCCCTCCGAGACGTGACCGACGGCGTCTCCAGTTGCACCCGGCCCATCGAGGCGACGGAGATCACAAACGGATCACGAGCGCGCAACGGCGTTTGGCGGCACGAACGAAGGGCCACCTCTCCCGTCCTCCACTGCACAAACCTTTCGTCGCGGCGAGTAACCGGATGAGGTGAAACATTTCTACCAAACCAGACATCCGGTTGACATCGCCCCCGGCCCTCCGGTCTCCTTGACCTCATGCCAGCGACCGCCGCGACCGGACTCACCCGTGCTTACGGGTCGCTCTGTGCTGCGCAGGCCCGCTGCCGCTGTTCCAGCTGTTGAAGCCACTGAGCTCCAGCCGACCCCGCTCGCACCACCCCGCAGCACCCTCCCCGCGCCCGCCGCGCCGTCTCCCCACAGGGAACCCACCGCGCCGCGCCGCACCCGTTCGCGCCGTCACCGCTCGCCCGCCGAGGAACCCGAAGCACATGAACAGCGACGTCCAGATCGCCGGCGACCCGCTCGCCGTCCCCCACCTCCTGCCGCCCGTCCCCGCCCACCCGAGCACCGTCGCCGGTTTCGCGGGCCTGGCCCGCTCCCTCGCCGCCGACCGCGCCTCCTGGGCCCCGCTCGTCCGCTACGACGCCACCACCCGCTGGTACCACCGCCTGCGCGCCGTCCCCGAGGCCGGCTACGAGGTGTGGCTGCTGAGCTGGGTGCCGGGCCAGGGCAGCGGACGCCACGACCACGGCAGGTCCTCCGGCGTACTGACCCTGCTGGAGGGCGAGTTGACGGAACACACCTCGGCCGGCGCCCGCACCCTCGCCCCCGGCACCCAGCGGGTCTTCGCCCCCGGATACGTCCACGAGGTCGTCAACGACGCCCTCTCCCCCGCCGTCAGTCTCCACATCTACTTCCCGGGGCTGACGAACATGCCGATGCGTCCGCGCCAGGCGGCGGTGGGCGAGGCGGCGGAGGTACCGGCGGTCTGACGGGGGCCGTCGCCCGACCACCGCCCCTCAAGGAATCAGCCTGCGGCTGAGAGGCCCAACCCGTCGCCCGACCACCACCCCCCAACGAATCAGCCTCCGGCTGAGAGACTTTGGGGCATGCGAATCGTGGTTCTCGCCGGCGGTATCGGCGGCGCCCGCTTTCTGCGGGGACTGAAGGCAGCGGCTCCGGACGCGGACATCACCGTCATCGGCAACACCGGTGACGACATTCATCTCTTCGGGCTCAAGGTGTGCCCGGACCTCGACACCGTGATGTACACCCTGGGTGGCGGCATCAACGAAGAGCAGGGCTGGGGGCGGGCCGACGAGACCTTCCGGGTCAAGGAGGAGTTGGCCGCGTACGGCGTCGGGCCCGAGTGGTTCGGGCTCGGCGACCGGGACTTCGCCACCCATATCGTGCGGACGCAGATGCTGGACGCCGGCTACCCGCTCAGCGCCGTCACCGAGGCGCTGTGCGACCGCTGGAAGCCCGGCGTACGGCTGCTGCCGATGAGCGACGACCGGGTCGAGACCCATGTGGCCGTCGGGGAGGGCGGTGAGCGGCGGGCCGTCCACTTCCAGGAGTACTGGGTGCGCATGCGCGCCTCGGTGGACGCGCACGCGGTGGTGCCCGTGGGCGCCGAGCAGGCCAAGCCCGCGCCCGGGGTGCTGGAGGCGCTGGCCGCCGCCGATGTAGTGCTGTTCCCGCCGTCCAACCCGGTGGTCAGCATCGGCACCATCCTCGCCGTGCCCGGCATCCGCGAGGCCGTCGCCGCGACCGCGGCACCCGTCGTCGGGCTGTCGCCGATCGTCGGGGACGCCCCGGTGCGCGGGATGGCCGACAAGGTGCTCGCCGCGGTGGGCGTCGAGGCCACGGCGGCCGCGGTGGCGCGGCACTACGGGGCACGGGGCACGGCGGAGGCCGGCGTGCTGGACGGCTGGCTGGTCGACACCGTCGACGCCGGGGCGGTGGCCGACGTCGAGGTTGCCGGCATCCGCTGCCGTTCCGTTCCGCTGATGATGACGGACCTGGACGCGACCGCCGCGATGGTCCGTGAGGCGCTGGCGCTGGCCGAGGAGGTCCGTTCATGACCGACGGCACGACGGTCCCCGGCTACCGGGTGTGGGCGCTGCCCGGCATTCCCGAGGTCCGGCCGGGCGACGACCTCGTCAAGCTGATCGCCGGGGCGGTGGCCGCCGACGGCGTTCCCCCGCTCGCCGACGGCGATGTGCTGCTGGTGACCTCGAAGATCGTCAGCAAGGCCGAGGGCCGGATCGTCGAGGCCACCGACCGTGAGGCGGCGATAGACCAGGAGACGGTGCGGGTCGTGGCGCGCCGCGGCGGACTGCGGATCGTGGAGAACCGGCAGGGCCTGGTGATGGCCGCGGCCGGTGTCGACGCCTCCAACACCCCGTACGGAACGGTGCTGTTGCTGCCCGAGGACCCGGACGCCTCGGCGCGGGCGCTGCGGGCGGGCCTGCGGAACGTCCTCGGCGTCAATGTCGGCGTGGTCATCAGTGACACGTTCGGGAGGCCGTGGCGCAGCGGGTTGACGGATGTGGCCATCGGGGCGGCCGGTGTGCGGGTCCTGGACGATCTGCGCGGCGGCACCGACGCGTACGGCAATCCGCTGCACGCGACGGTGGTGGCGACGGCCGACGAACTGACCGCCGCGGGCGACCTGGTGAAGGGCAAGGCCACGGGACTGCCGATCGCGGTGGTGCGCGGACTGCCGCATGTGGTCGAGGAGTCGGGCGACGGTGACGGGGCGCGTGCCCTGGTGCGTGACGCCGGGAGCGACATGTTCCGGCTGGGCACCTCGGAGGCCGTGCGGGAGGCGGTGACGCTGCGGCGCACGGTACGGGAGTTCACCGACGCGCCGGTGGACGGCGGCGCGGTGCGCCGGGCCGTCGCCGCCGCCCTGACCGCGCCCGCGCCGCACCACACCACGCCCTGGCGGTTCGTGCTGCTGGAGAGTGAGGAGAGCCGGCTGCGGCTGCTGGACGCGATGCGGGACGCCTGGGTCGCGGACCTGCGCGCGGACGGCCTCTCCGAGGAGGCGGTCGCCCGGCGGGTGCGGCGCGGTGATCTCCTGCGCCACGCGCCGTACCTGGCGGTGCCCTGCATGGTGACGGAGGGCGCGCACTCCTATCCGGACGCGCGGCGCAGCGCGGCGGAGCGGGACATGTTCGTCGTCGCGCACGGTGCCGGTATCCAGAACTTCCTGGTCGCGCTGGCCGGGGAGCGGCTGGGTTCGGCGTGGGTGTCATCGACGATGTTCTGCCGCGATGTGGTGCGGGAGGTGCTGGAGCTGCCCGAGGAGTGGGAGCCGATGGGCGCGGTGGCGATCGGCCGGCCGGCGGCGCCGCCGAAGGAGCGCCCGGCGCGCGACGGGGCGGACTTCGTCGTCGTGCGCTGACCCCGGCGGGAGCGGTCGGCGGGTCCCGGCCGGCCGCTCCCCCGGGGCCGCTCTACAGGCGGGCGATGTCCCCCACCGGGAAGCGCGGTGCGCGGCGGGGCGGGACGCGGCCCGCGAGCAGGATCAGCCGGACGGCGCGGTGCCGCTGGCCCTCGTAGGGGGCGAGCAGGTCGAGCATCTCCGCGTCGGTGGTGCCGCGGCGGCCGGTGAGCGCGAACCCGATGATCTTCGGGAGGTGCAGATCGCCGACGGTGACCGCGTCCGGGGCCCCGAGGACGCGTTGCAGTGTCTCGGCCGCGGTCCACGGGCCGATGCCGGGGACGGCGGTCAGCCTGCGGGTGGCGTCCGCGAGCCCCATGCCGGCGGCCTCCTCCAGCCGGTGGGCGACGCGGGCGGCCCGTACGACGGTGTCGGCACGCTGGGGGCCGACGCCCGCGCGGTGCCACTCCCAGGACGGGATCAGCGCCCAGCCGCGCGGGTCGGGCATCACCCGCATGCGGTCGCAGGGGCCGGGGGCCGGCTCGCCGTGCCGCCGCAGCAGCAGGCGCCAGGCGCGGTACGCCTCGTCGCTGGTGACCTTCTGCTCCAGCACGGAGGGGATCAGCGACTCCAGCACCAGGCCCGTGCGCGCCAGGCGCACGCCGGGGTGGCGGCGGCGCGCCTCGTGCACCAGCCGGTGCCGCGGGGTCAACGCGGCGGGGTCGTCGTCCGCCCCCAGCAGCCGCGGCAGCCCCGCCAGCAGCCGGTCGGCGCCGGGGCCCCAGCCCTCGGCCTCGACCGTGCCCTCGGCGGGCCGGGCGGTGATCCGGAGCGTGCCGGGGCCGTCCGGGGTGCGGCAGGCCCGCCAGACCTCCTCACCGCGTACCGCGTACGCCGGGTCGCCGGGTCCGCGTCGCAGCACACCGAGGGTGCGGTGCAGGTCGAAGGGCCCGGACGGGCGCCAGGTACGGGTGGCCACGCGGCCAGCGTAGGCCACGGGGGTGACAGTCCGGCGGGACCGCGGGGGGCGCTACTGGTCGGACGAGAAGCGGACCGCGCCGGCCGGGATGCGGGCGTCGCACCAGACGCGGATGCCGTCGCGCAGCTCGTTGTCGGGCCCGATGTCGGCGCCGTCGCCGACGACCGCGCCGTCGAGGACGGAGCGGGCGCCGATGCGGGCGCCGGCGCCGATCAGGGAGTCGCGGATCCGCGCGCCCTCCTCGATCACCGCGCCGTCGAGGACGGCGCTGCCGTCGATCCGGGCGCCCGCGCCGACGACGGAGCCGGCTCCGGCGACGGTGCCGCCGGTGAGCTTGGCGTCCGGGGCGATGTCCGCGGTGTCCATGACCAGCTGGTCGCCGCAGCGTCCGGGGACGGCGGGGGACGGCGCGCGGCCGAGGACGAGGTCGGCGGAGCCGCGGACGAAGGCGTGCGGGGTGCCGAGGTCGAGCCAGTAGGTGGAGTCGACCATGCCCTGGAGGTGGACGCCGTCGGCGAGCAGTCCGGGGAAGGTCTCGCGTTCGACGGAGACCGGGCGGCCGGCGGGGATGGTGTCGATGACCGACCGGTTGAAGACGTACGCGCCGGCGTTGATCTGGTCGGTGACGATCTCCTCGGGCGTCTGCGGCTTCTCCAGGAAGGCGGTGACGCGGCCGGTGTCGTCGGTGGGCACCAGCCCGTAGGCGCGCGGGTCCTCGACGCGGGTCAGGTGCAGGGAGACGTCCGCGCCCGTGGTGCGGTGGTGGTCGACGAGGGCGGGGATGTCGAGGCCGGTGAGGATGTCGCCGTTGAAGATCAGTACCGGGTCGCCGGGGGCGGAGTGCAGCCGGGAGGCGACGTTGCGGATGGCGCCGCCGGTGCCGAGGGGCTCCTCCTCGGTGACGTACTCCAGGTGGAGTCCGAGGCGGGAGCCGTCGCCGAAGTGGGGCTCGAAGACCTCGGCGAGGTAGGAGGTCGCCATCACGATGTGCTCGACGCCCGCGGCGCGGGCGCGGGCGAGTTGGTGGGTGAGGAACGGCACGCCGGCCGCCGGGACCATCGGCTTGGGCGTGCGCACCGTCAGCGGGCGCAATCTCGTGCCCTTCCCGCCGACCAGGAGGATCGCTTCAGTCACCTTGCTTCACTGCTTCCTGCTGGGGTCGGCGGTCGGCCGACCAGTGTAGGCGGACGGTTTCGGGCTCGTGCCTCCCGGGATGCGCCGGGCGGCTCGGTCACCGTAGGACGGAACCGGCTGGTGATCGGTTCAGTGCTCGTCCGGATGATCCGGTACCGGTCGCTGACGCCGTGTGGGGCCCGCCCCTTGGACGGATGCCCCCGGAAAGCGCCGCCCGCGTACCCTTGCGGCGATGAACGCCACCGATCGCACCCCCGCCGGTCTGCTGGGTTCCGCGCTCGCCGCGGACCCGGCCCGCCCGCTCGTGACCTTCTACGACGACGCCACCGGCGAGCGCGTGGAGCTGTCCGTCGCGACCTTCGCCAACTGGGTGGCGAAGACCGCCAACTACCTCCAGGGCGATCTGGCCGCCGCGCCCGGCGACCGGCTGGCGCTGCTGCTCCCGGCGCACTGGCAGACCGCGGTCTGGCTGCTGGCCTGTTCGTCGGTGGGTGTCGTGGCGGAGGTCGGCGGCGATCCGGCCGCGGCCGATCTGGTCGTCAGCGGGCCCGACGGGCTCGACGCGGCGCGGGCCTGCTCCGGGGAGCGGGTGGCGCTGGCGCTGCGGCCGATGGGCGGCCGGTTCCCCCAGGCGCCGCGGGGGTTCGCGGACTACGCGGTGGAGGTCCCCGGACAGGGTGACCGTTTCACCCCGTTCGTCCCGGTGGCGGCGGACGACCCGGCGCTCGTGGTCGGCGGTGAGGAGCTGACCGGCGCCGCCGTCGGCGAGCGCGCCCTGGCCGATGCCCGCGCGGCCGGGATGCCCGGGGCGCCACGGGTGCTGTCCGGGCTGCCGTACGACACCTGGGCGGGACTGTCGTACGGACTGTACGCGCCGCTGGCCACCGGTGGCTCGGTGGTGCTCTGCCGCCGCCCGGACCTGCTGGCCGCCGAGGCGCGGGCCGCCCGCGCGGCCACCGAGAAGATCACCTTCGAGGCGCCGGACAGCGCCGGCTGACGGGCACGACGCGACGCGGACTGCCGGTCGCGGCGGGCGGAAGGGCGGGGGAAGTTCTCCGGCCTTCCCGTGAAGAAAGCGCGGAGCATTGGTGACCTCCCGGAATCCGGAACGGGTATCCGGCGCCCGGCACCGCACCGTGTTCCGCGACCGCCGGTAAGGCCGCGGTTTCCTCTGACGGGCCCGGGAATTGACGGTCTTCGCCGGTGATATTCCTTCGGAACGGAGGCGGTTCACCGCCGCCCCTACGGGGACCGTCCGGCCCGCGGAACCGGGGCCCGGCGGCCGGACCGGGCCGTGACGAGGTGTCACCGAACGCCCCGGCCCCGGTTCTCCGGCCGCTTCCGCCTTTCCCCGCCGCCCCGAACGCGGGACCCATGAATAAAGAGGCCGTAAACGCTTGTTCAGGGACGCGAAAGCTTGGGGCGGAATGACCGGTTGTAAGCGAAGTGGAATACGTCACCGGCGTCGCTCGCGGCAGAACTGTCCGGATAGTGTGAGCGACCGGGTCCGCACGACAAGCTGACCGCGTATTGCAGAATCGACCGACCTGGCGCCCGAGGGGAGGCGCCGCGTGGCACCGACGGAGGACTCGGAACACCGTGGACGCGCAAGGCCGTGGGCGGGCGGGCGACGACGTCGACCCCGCCGACCAGTGGGTACTCGACCCCGACACCGGCAACTACGAGCTGCGGCTCGACACCGCCGGTGGCGGGGCGCGGGTGCCCGCCGCCCGCCGGGCGCCGGAGCCCGGGCCGCATCCCCCGCGCGGCGCGGGCAAGGACTCCGGTACCCGTGAGATGCCCGCCGTCTCCCGCTCCAAGGCCGGTGAGGGCGGCGGACGGGCGGCGGCCCGGCGCTCCCGCAAAGCGGGCGGAACGGGCGGGACGGGCCCCAGCAGCCGCCGCAAACCCAGGGCGAGGAAGTCCGGGAAGAAGAAGGCGCTGTACTGGACGTCCGGGGTGCTGGGCTTTGTGCTCGTGGCCGGCTGCGGTGGCGCGTTCTACCTGTACGAGCGGCTGAACGGCAACATCTCCAAGGTCGATGTCGGTATCGACAACGCCGCGGTCAGCGACGGGCCCGTCAACATCCTCGTCATCGGGACGGACGCCCGGTCGGGGAAGGGCAACCAGGGCTACGGCGACGACGGCAGCGTCGGCCACGCGGACACCACGATAGTGATGCATGTCTCGAAGGACCGTTCCAACGCGACCGCGCTGAGCATCCCTCGTGACATGGTCACCGACATCCCCGACTGCCCCACCAAGCAGGAGGACGGCTCGACCCGGACCATCCCCGGTGAGCAGGGCGTCCGCTTCAACACCAGCCTCGGCCAGGAGGGCCGCGACCCGGGCTGCACCTGGCGCACCGTCGAGAAACTGACCGGGCTGAAGATCGACCACTTCATGATGGCGGACTTCAACGCGGTCAAGGAACTGTCCGAGGCGGTGGACGGTGTCGAGGTGTGCGCCGCCAAGGACATCAACGACCCCAAGTCGCACCTCAAGCTCAAGGCCGGCCGGCACGTCGTCAAGGGCGAGCAGGCGCTGGCGTTCGTCCGTACCCGCCACACCGTCGGCTTCGGCAGCGACCTCAGCCGGATCGAGCTCCAGCAGCAGTTCCTCAGCTCGATGATCCGCAAGATGAAGTCGGACGTGTTCAGCAGCCCGTCCAAGCTCTACGACGTCGCCGAGGCGGCGACCAAGGCGCTGACCGTCGACACGGGCATAGGCAGCGCGCGGAAGCTGATGGCGCTCGGCGACGACCTCAAGCAGGTCGACCTCGACAAGATCACTTTCGCCACGGTGCCGGTGCTGGACAACCCGCGGGACAAGGCGACCGTCCTGCTCGACCGCGCCAAGGCCGAGCCGCTGTTCCGGATGGTGCAGGCCGACCACACGCTGGCCAAGCCGAAGAAGGGCAAGGGCGGCACCAAGCACTCCCCCGTCAAGAAGGCCCCGCCGGAGCTGGTGCGGGTCGACGTCACCAACGGCGGCGGCCCCCTCGGCGCGGCACAGGAGACCGTCGACTGGCTCCAGAACACCAAGTCCGCCAAGCTCTCCACCAACGCGGGCAACGCCTTCCCCAAGCTGGCACACACCCGTCTGGACTACGCGCCCAACCAGGCCGACCAGGCCGCCACCCTCGCCGAGTGGATGGGGCTGCCCAAGAGCGCCCTCCACAAGTCCTCCGCCGACGCCGCGCCTCGGCAGCCGATGAAGCTGGTCCTCGGCAAGGACTTCACGGCGGCGGGCACCCCCATCGAGGCGCCGTCCGAAACCCCCGACGGGGTGCAGAACGTCAATGCGGACGACAAGAACATCTGTGCCAAGTGATCTGAACGGTTTCCGGCCGCCTGCCACGGCGCCGGGCGCACCACCGAACGACGACGGGGGAACAAGCCCGATGGGCCAGAGCAGCACGCGCGGGGAACGGAACGGCGCGAGCCGTCCCGACGCCGCGGAACTGGGTTGGGACGACAGTCTGTA
>NZ_JCANQV010000168.1:0-13139 GCF_059553635.1 Candidatus Streptomyces philanthi | reverse complement strand
CAGGGGGCAGGCCGGATGCGGGTACGCCGGAAGGGACCGGGAACTGCCAACGAGGCGGATGCGTGCCAGGGCATGCGGACGCGCCCATGAGGTGCGCGGGGGCGAACGACCGGGCTCGGCGCGCTGGATACGGGTGCGGGCGGTGGTGCGGCGGGTGAACCGAGCGACGCGAGGGGTCTTCGGCAGGTCAGCGCACGCCGGCCACCGGGGCGCCTGAGCGCGGCCCCGATGGCGCGACGTCACCGGAGAGCAGGAGGGCTGAACGCATCATGGAGACCGCCTCGTCATGGACGCAGTGCGAAAACGTTGGTGTTCAGGCTGTGTTACCTGACGGTAAAACCGGCCCCCGCAAGTGACAAGACACGTGCGGGGGAGAATCAGCGGCCTGCTGTACGAGGGGACGGCCGGCTTCCGCCGAGGTGATGCTCGATCGGATCGCTGATGAGTGGGGGCTGGGGCTCAGGCGTGCCTGGTGGCTGTGGGGGCAGAGGGGAGGGGCGTGTGGTCCGGGGTGACGCGCGTGGGGTTCGCTCGCGTCCGAGGTCGCGCCGGTCCGGTGGCGTACGGGCCGGGCCGGGGCACCCGTTCGTATACGAGATCGTCCGCCCGAAGGCCCTCCGCTGTCCGCCCCGCCGTCATCCCGTCACCCCGTCGCCTGCTCCGCCCTGTCCGCCCGCTGCCGCTCCCGTCGCTCCTGTCCCGCCCACATCAGCTTCTGGGTGAGGAGGGTGAGGGTGCCCGCGATCACGATGCCCGCGAGGTTGAGCAGCAGTTGCTCCGTGGAGCCGCGTGCCTGCGCGTAGCGGGCGTAGCTGAAGGCGACCGCGGCGTTGGCGGCGGCCGGGACGGTGGTCACCGAGATGGCGACGCCGATCAGGGCGCCGGACTTCGCCGACGTCAGCGAGAGCGTCCCGGCGATCCCCGCGAGGACGGCGACGACGAAGGAGAACCAGTCCGGCTGGTAGATGAAGCGGGTGTTCGGCCGCGGCGCGTCCAGCGCGGCCGCGTGGAACAGCCCCGCCGCGTCCATGGCCAGGCTGAACCCGATCGTCAGCGCCATCGCCACCACGAACCCGACGACCAGCGCCGTCAGCGACCGCCACAGCGCCCGGGGCGTGCGCCGCACCAGCGCGGTGCAGATCCCGGCCAGCGGGCCGAACTCCGGGCCGACGGCCATGGCGCCGACGATCAGGATCGCGTTGTCCAGCACCACACCGCACGCCGCGATCATCGTCGCCAGGGCCAGGAACGCCAGGTAGGTGAGGGAGAGCGTGGACTCCTCGTGCGTCGCCTCGGTCAGCGACTCCCACACCACGGCGTCGGCCCCTTCGCCCGGCGCCTCCCGCTCGGCCTCGTCCCCCCGCCGCGACAGCGACAGCTCGACGGGCTCGACGCTGATCGCCCCGCACTCGTCCAGACCCAGCGCCCGCAGCTCGCCGAGCAGCACATCGGCGGCCTCCCGCGCCACGTCGCACAGCACCACATCGCCCTGCGGGTCGCGGGCGGCACCGGTCAGTACGGCCAGATGGGCGGTGCCGACGGACCCTTCGAGCAGCCGCAGGACCTCCTGCGTACGGTCCGTCGGGACGAACATTCGCAGATGCAGCACGGGCTCTCCGGGAGGCTGGGGCGGGCCGGGCGTGGGCTCAGAGCTTGCGCAGCGAAAGCCGTTGCACCTTGTGGTCCGGGCCCTTGCGCAGCACGAGGGTGGCCCGGCCGCGCGTCGGAGCGACATTCTGCTGCAAATTGGGCTTGTTGACGGTCCGCCACTTCATCCGCGCGTAGTCCAGCGCCTCCTCCTCGGAGACCTGGGTGTACTTGCTGAAGTACGAGGACGGGTTCTGGAAGACGGTTTCGCGCAGCTTGCGAAAGCGGTCGAGGTACCACCGTTCGATGTCCTCGATGCGCGCGTCGATGTACACCGAAAAGTCGAAGAAGTCGGCGAGCCCCAGCCGGGTGCGGCCGTCCTTGCCGGGCAGCGCCGGCTGGAGCACGTTCAGGCCCTCGACGATCAGGATGTCGGGACGGTGCACCGTCAGCCGCTCGCCGGGCACGATGTCGTAGATCAGATGGGAGTAGACCGGCGCGGTGGCCTCCGCCTTGCCGGACTTCACGTCGGCGACGAAACGGGTCAGCGCACGCCGGTCGTAAGACTCCGGAAAGCCCTTGCGGGACATCAGTCCGCGCCGGTGCAGCTCGTCGTTGGGGAACAGGAACCCGTCCGTGGTCACCAGCTCGACGCGCGGATGCTCCGGCCAGCGCGCCAGCAGCGCCTGGAGCAGCCGGGCGGTGGTCGACTTGCCGACCGCGACACTGCCTGCCACTCCTATGACGAACGGCGTGCCGGGCTGCGCGCCCTTGTCGCCGCCCGCGTCGCCGAGGAACGTGTTCAGCGCGCCGCGCAGATTGCTGGTGGCGCCGACGTAGAGGTTGAGCAGCCGGGAGAGCGGCAGATAGACGTCCCGGACCTCGTCCAGATCGATCACATCGCCCAGCCCGCGCAACCGTTCGACCTCCTCCGCGGTCAACGGCAACGGCGTCTTCTCCCGCAGCGCGCTCCACTCCGTACGGGTCAGATCGACGTACGGGGAACGCTCGGCGCGGCGGTTCGGCGGCGGTTCGCTTGTCAGGGGCACGCGCCCCATTGTGCGGAGTGGCGGGCGACGGCTCACCACGGGGTGGCGCCGTGGCGCGGTACCGGTGACGGGGATGCGTCACCGGTCCGGTTTTTCCGTGCCATGTACGGCTCGCACCGGTACGGTCGCGAACGGAATCAGGGCCCTCCCGGCCCGCACGAGAGACATGGGGGTGGCGTGCACGCACGCCTGTTCGGATTCGGCTCGCCACGGCGGCGGGCAAAGGAGAACCACCGGGACCGGCCGACCACCGGCAACCCGGCGGACACCACACTGCCGGCCGGCCTCGCCGCCCGCGCCCACGCGGAACTGGCGGAGTCCTACCCGGACGAGGACCTCGGCGAAAGCCTCACCGACCTGCTGTCCCACGACGACGACCTGGCCCGCGCCGTCCGCCACTACGACGGCGATGGCGGTGAGTCGGCGTCGGAGGAGCGGGCGGAGTTCCTGGACGCGGTGCGGGAGGCGGTGGAGCGGGTGGAGAGGGGGAGGTGAGGAGAGGGAGGGGAGGGGAGGGGGAGGCGTTGGGAATCCGGGGGGGCGGGGGTTTGTCGGATTCTGTGGTGGTGAAGGGGAACGGGGGCGGTGTGTAAAGGGGCTGGTCGGAGAGCGTGGTCCCCGCAGGTGCGGGGGTGGTCCCGGCGACCGCATGTACGAGACGATCGACGGTAAGTGGTCCCCGCGGGTGCGGGGATGTTCCGCCGCCTCCCCCGCGCGCTGAAGACAGCCGCCGACCGACGCCACGAGGGACGCCCACGCCCCGCCCCGTCCCACTGAACCATTCCAAGCAGACCCTGTTCCCGCAGGTCAGAGGTGGTGGGAACGTTCGGGCGTCCCGGATGCTCCGGCATTCCTTGCCCCCGCTCCCGGGAGCGGATTCTCTGGAGGAGCCCCGGCGCCGATGACGGTCCGGGCAGCGGTCCGGCCGAGTGTGCCGGGCGGCTGAGGCCTCGGCCGTGGCGGACTTCTTCCGCCTCACTCACGGCCGTGCGCCCCGTCCCACTTGCCTCCACACCACCACGGGGACCCCATGCGCACCCATCGCGTCACCAAGAGCCTGCTCGCCACCCTCACCATGGTCGGCGCCCTCTCCCTCACCGCCTGCAACATCGATGACCTCAGCACCGACGCGGCCTCGCCTGCCGCATCGTCCGGCGGCCAGTCCGGCAACGGCGGTTCCGCCGACAGCGACGGCAACGGCAACAGCAACGATGGCGGCAACGGCTCCAACGGCGGCGGCTCCACGGCCTCCACCGGCAACACGGGGAGCACGGGCAACACCGGCTCCTCCGGTGCCTCCGCCTCGTCCGGCTCCTCCGGCTCGAAGACCCCCGCCAAGGCGGCGGGTGCCGGTATCTGCCGCAGCGCCGACCTGCTCGCCTCCGCCGAGGACAACACGATCGGCACCAAGGAAGGCACTGTCACCGTCGCCCTCAAGAACAAGAGCGGCCACAACTGCTCCGTCAACGGCTACGCGGGCGTCGACCTCAAGACCGCCGACGGCGACACCCTCTCCGTGTCCCGCAACGGCGACCCGATCCACCCGGGAACCCTCAAGCCCGGCGAGACCGCCGCCTTCAACATCACTTTCCCCTACAACAACACCGGCGGCAGCGGCATCCGACTCACCAAGATCGTGGTCACACCCCCGAACGACACCACGTCGACCGCCCTCACCTGGCCCGCCGGCACCCTCCCCATCGACAACCCCGACAACCCCACCAACGGCCCGAAGCTCTCCATCAGCCCGGTCACCAAGGTCAGCGACTCTCCGGCCGGCTGACGCCCCTCGCCCACCCGGCCCACGGCCGCGCACCGCTGCGGCTCCGCGAGCCCCGACAACGGCGGCCGCCGACCGGCGTACGGCATGCCCCCGGCGCGCCGCCCCGCCAGGTGAAACGAGGCGCGCGCCAGGGGCGCAGGACGGTGCCGGCCCGCCCCGACGGCACCCGATCAGGGCCGCAGGATCAACCGAATCGGGTCCCCCGTCTTGTTCTCCAGCCGCTCCACCGCCTCGGCAGCCTTCGTCAGCGGGAGTTCACCGCTGATCGACCCGGAGAAGTCCAGCCGGCCGCCCCGGAGCAGGGTCAGCAGCTGCGGCAGCGCGACCGGCATCTCGGAGCCGTAGTGGCCGAGGATCTGCTGCTGGAGGTAGCTGAAGCGGGTGCCGTCGGTGATGGTCAGCGGCTTGTCGGTCAGGCCGACGAGCACCAGCCGGCCCTTGGGCGCGAGCACCGACAGCGCTTGCTCGCGGACGGCCGGCACGCCGGCGAAGTCGAAGGCGGCGGCGAGACCGGCCCCACCGGTCGCCTCGCCGATCCGCTCGCGCAGCGCCGGGTCGGCGGGGTCGAGCGTCAGGTCCGCGCCCTGCGCGAGGGCGCGCTCGCGGGCGGTCGGATTCGGGTCGACCGCGACGACGGGGCAGGCGCCGATGGCCCGCAGCAGCTGGACGGCGTGGACACCGAGTCCGCCGGCGCCCCAGACGCCGACGGCCTCGGCGGGCTTCACGGCACCCGTGACGGTGATCGCGCCCCACGGAGTGGAGACCGCGTCCGGGATGATCGCGCCCTGGTCGAAGGGGATGGCCGCGGGCAGTTCCGTGAGGGCGTTCTCGGCGGAGAGCGCGTACTCGGCCCAGCCGCCGTCGTAGTCCACGCCACGGGTGTGGACGACGCCGTCGCGGAGTTCACCGGCGTACAGCACGACCCGCTGGCCCGGGGTCCAGCGGGTGACACCAGGACCGGTCTCCGCGATGGTGCCGGACACCTCGTGGCCCAGGGTGACCGTGTCGCCGCGCAGCAGCAGCGGCGTGAGAGTGCCGTCGATCAGGTGGACGTCCGACAGGCAGACGCCCGCGGCCTCCACCTTCACCAGGACCTGCCCGGGACCGGGCGCGGGCTTCGCCACCTCCTCGATCCGCAGGGTGCGGCTGGGGACGTGCAGCCGGGCGGCGAGCATCTGCTCCATGACATGGCCTCCTTGGCAGGACGGTGAACCCGGGGTCGAGCCCCCTTAACGCAAGTCACCTTGCAATGGAACGTACGCCCGCCCCACGGGTAAAGCAAGTGGTCCTGCGTTACGATGGATCATGCCCTCGTCCGACCGGAACACGCCGCCCTTGCGCCGCCGAGGGGCCCGGATGCGCTCCGCCGTCCTCGCCGCCACCGTGGACGTCCTGACGGAACACGGGCTCGCCGGAACCACCGTCGGCGCCGTCGCCCGCGCCGCCGGCGTCCACGAGACCTCCGTCTACCGGCGGTGGGGGACCCGCGAGAACCTGATCCTGGAGGCACTCACCGAACAGCTCGACACGGCGATGCCCGTGCCGGACACCGGACGCGTCCACGACGACCTCACCGCCTACTTCGGCGCGCTGGCACGGCTGCTCGCGACGGCGCAGGGTGAGGCGCTGCTCCGGCTGAGCGCCGAACGCGACACCACCCTCCCGGACCACCGCCTCCCCTATTGGACCGAACGCCTCGAACGCGGCGCCGTCATGGTCCGCCGGGGCGTCGAACGCGGCGAACTCGCCCCGGACACGGACCCCGGCCTCGTCATCGAGGCCATCAGCGGCGCCCTGTTCACCCGCGCCCTCATCAGCGGCGCCCCCCTCGACGAACACCTCGCCGCACGACTCGTCACCCTCATCCTCGGCGGCGCCCTCCCGCGGCCTTCGGCCGGCCCCGGGGGCGCCTGACTGCCGTCACCAGCGCCTCGCTCGTCCGCCGGCCGGCCGTTCCGGAGATCAACGCGGGCAGGGAAAGGGCGGGGCGGAAGCCGTCGCCCTCCGGTTCCATCAGCAGGACCGCGCAGCGGTCGGCGTCCGCGCGGAAGGCGGCCGGAGGACCCAGCGGTGCACGGTGCCGTCCGGCGCCGTGTGCGCGAGGGTCTGCGCGTCGGCCGTGACCTCGACCGTGAACCACTCACGACGCGGACGGTTGAGGCGCCGCCACAGCTCATGAGCGGTCTCGACGGTCCGCCACAGGTCGCGGGGCCCCGACGACGAGACCACGGCCGTCCCGTCCGGCCTCTCCTCGACGCGCGCCGCCGACCCGTCGGCGGGCTGGAACAGCGTCGTCACATGGAGCCCGTCCTCCGTCCGCCCGTAGTCGCGGACGACGCCCGGCGGCAGATGCAGTTCGGCGAAGAAGGAGAACGTCCAGTCGTCCAGCACCCGCCCCGAGACCCCGGTGACCCGGGACGGGCCGTCGGGGACCCCCGGTGCGGCCGGTGCCGTGTCCGTCCCGCTCCTGAGCGGCATGAACGCGGCCGGTGTGTGCAGCAGCCGGCCGACGGCCCTGCCGTCCGGCAGCTTGGTGAGCCGCGCGATCATGCCGCCCGCCAGCGCGCCCTTGATCGGGACGACCATGAGCCCTCCCGGGCGGCACCGCTCCAACCACGCGGCCGGAATGCGACGGACCGAGGCGGTCGCGATGAGCCGGTCGTACGTGGCGCCGTCCGGAAAGTCGTGGGCGCCGTCACCGGTAAGGACGAGCGGCGCGAACCCGGCGGCCTGGAGCCGGGCCCGGGCCGCCGACGTGAGACGGCCGGAGCGGTCGATGGTCGTCACGCGGCTGTCCCCGACCAGGTGGCACAGTAGCGCGGCGTTGTATCCGCTGCCGGTCCCGATCTCGTACACCTCATGGTTCTCGTCCACGTCGAGCGCGTCGAGCATGTCCGCCATGAGACTGGGTGCGGTCGAGGACGACGTGGGCGCGCCGGTCACCCCACCGTGTCCGGCCTGCTCGGCGTGCACCCCGTCCACCTCGGTGATGAGCGAGTCGTCCGTGTACACGGCGTCGAACCAGGCGTCCGCGTCCCCGTCCGTGACCCTCCACGGCAGGAACCGCTCGCCCTCCCGCCGGTAGAAAACGGGCGTGAACGGGTGCCGCGGGACATTGAGAAACGCACCCGCCAACCGTGACGAGAGCACCGTGCTTCCCCGCTCGATCTGTCGGGTGAGCGAGATGCGAGCCTGAAGCTGGCGCTGCTCGTCGTCGCGGATGTCCGTCACGGGGTTTTTCCTTCCAGACGGCTCCCGTTGAGCCTTGCCGAACTGACCGGAAGATGCGCCCATACCGTCTTGCCAGGGTGGCGCGGTCGTACGCCCCAGTGCTGGGAGAGGGCGTCCACGATGACGAGGCCACGGCCGTGGAGTTCGTCGGGGGCGGGCTTGCGGAGTTCGGGCATGGCCCACTCGTACGAGTGGCGACCTCCAGGACGAGGACGTTGCCACGGCGACGCAGGGCCAACTCGAAGTACTCGCCGATGCCCTGGGCGTGCTCGATGACGTTGGTGGCGAGTTCGCTGGTGATGAGGGTCGCGTCATCGACGAGACCACCGAGTCTCCAGTGGACCAGCACCGCGTCAACATGCCGCCGAGCGTCGGCGACGGCGGTACCGCAAACCGGAAACCTCGTGATGTTTGTACGCCCGGACATGTGTCCCCCAAGGGTGTGAACAGGCGGAGCCGTGGTCACACATCGTGCCGAGTATGCGACTTCGTGTGACGTGCCTTACCGTAGGGCGCGACTCGGTGGACTCGCAACTGGTCGAAACGAGAAGTTGCGACTTACGCAGAGTGGCCAACGTGCTGGCGTGTAGCGTCGGTTGCCGTGCAAACTGACTCTTGGTGGAGGAGGGGACATGCCCGCAGGCGGACGCCCTACGGTGCGGAGTCGTCGGCTGGGCTCGATGCTCAGGCGGTATCGCGAGGCGGCGAAGCTTGATCAGCAGCAGGCGGCTGACTACATCGCAGGTTCCAAGACCAAGGTCAGCCGGATCGAGAGCGGACAGGTTTCGGCTCGACCGGGTGACGTCCGCCTGATGCTTGAGCTGTACGGCATCAAAGAGCGCGACGTGTACGTGCAGTTGGAACAACTCGCCCGTGAGTCCAACAAGCGTGGCTGGTGGCTCAACTACACGTGGGCGACGAAGGATGCAGGTTTCGCCGACTTCATCACGCTGGAGACGGACGCGACCTACATCCGTACGTGGCAACCACTCTTCATCCCCGGTCTGTTGCAGACCGACGATTACCTCAGAGCTCTACTGGACGCGGACCTCGCTGTTCATTCCGCTGAATCGGTCGACGAAGCTGTCGCCATGCGGCAAATGCGCAGGCGTCTCATCGAGGAAGGGGGCGCCCGGTTCGCCGCGATCATTTGGGAGCCCGCGCTCACGGCGCCCATGCCCTCGGCGAAGGCTCATCGCGAGCAACTGCTCCATATTCTTGAGGTGGCCCAGCGGCAGAACGTCAGGATTCAGGTCTTGCCGCTCTCTGAGTGGCGGGCTGCTCATCTCTCCTCCCACTTCGTCATGCTCAGCTTTGGTCCCGAGCCTGCGCCGGAGGCCGTTGCATACGACACCACTACCAGCACGGTCGTCCTCGAAGAGCTGGAGGACATGGCTGCCCATGCGCGGATCTTCGAAGCGTTGGGCGCCGCTGCGCTTACCCCGGAACAGAGTCTTTCCTTCATCAGGAAGGCTCTGCGCGAGATCCCGGAGAGTGAGAGGGAAGAGGAATGAAGGACCGCACGATAGTGACGGAATTCAAGAAGGCCCGAGCATCGCAGGGAGCCGCTCAGGACTGCGTCGAGGTCGCCCACACCGCCGACGGCGGCCGGGCCGTCCGGGACAGTAAGGACCGGGGCGCGGGGACGCAGTTCCACACCCCGGCGGCTTGGGACACGTTCATCGGGGCCGTGAAAGTCGGCTGTTTCGCCGCCAGAAGGTGAGAGGTGACCTCGATGGGGAGCCGCGAGATCGTCACCGAATTCGTCAAGGCCAGGGCCTCGCAGGGGGTGAACCAGGAGTGTGTCGAGGTCGCCCGTACCGCCATCGGCGGCCGGGCCGTCCGGGACAGTAAGGACCGGGATGGTGGGACGCAGTTCCACGCCCCGGTGGCCTGGGAGGCGTTCGTGGTGGCCGTGAAGGGCGGGCGCTTCTGTGGTGTTCCTGGGGACTGACCGGTTCGAGCCGTTGGTGAAGCGGCCCCTGTCGGTATCCAGCTGTTAGCCCGGCGCGGGTGTCCCAGGAGTGGGCGCTGACCGACGTTGCGCTTGTCGTCAGGTCCTCCGGCCTCGATGCGGAAGCGCTCACTCGGCGTCTGGGGATCGAGCCCACCCTCGTCGTGGCGCCGGGGGCGGAGCCGCGAGATCCTGTGGGCGAATGGCGTATTCAGTGCGACGAGCGGACGACCCGGGATTTCTTTGAGCAGCTGGACGTCGTGCTCTCCATGGTGGAGCCGGTGGGGGAAGAAATCCGGGACGTCATGTCCGAGGGGTACGACGTGTGTCTCAGGCTCTACGGCTTTGCCGGGCATGAGGCGACCCTTGTGATCCCGCGCGGTACGTGGAACCGGATCTCCGGCCTGGGGGTTCCTCTCGAAATCGTGCCGAATGTGAATGCCCGCTGATTGCGACGTCGGAATGCGTTACTTCGTGATGAAAGGTCAGTGATGGACTGGGAAAGCTGCCAAGTCTCCTTGGTTGTGACCAAAGAACCCCTCTCTCCCCGGTCCGTCACCGCATGCCTCGTGCCGGGGCTCGCGGGGGAAGAGGCCGCGCGGCGGGACCTGGAAGTGCGCAGCGGCGGGGCGCGGTGGTCCCTCTCGTGCGGTGTGCGCTCTTCTCGGAGTGTCGAGGAGCAGGTGGCTGCGCTGACGGGCGTTCTGGTCCCTCGCGCGGCCGGGATTTCCTGGCTTCAGGAAGCGGGGCACGCGGTTCACGTCGAGATTTCCGGAACGGTCGGTACGGGCGCGCGGCTCCGGCTGTCGCCGCGCGCGCTGGCCGCGCTCGACGCCCTGTCCGTTCCTGTCTTCTTCACCACGCTCGTTCCTCCCGCGTTTCAGGAGGAAGACCCGCTCGCCTGGCTCGGTTGAGGCAGGTGGGGCACCGGAGGAACACCCCTCCCCGCGCCCTGCGCAACCCCCCGGCCGCCCCGGCGTAGGCTGCACGGCATGTGCGGAATCGTTGGTTATGTGGGTGGGCAGTCCG
Organism: Candidatus Streptomyces philanthi; assembly: GCF_059553635.1. NCBI lineage: Bacteria > Bacillati > Actinomycetota > Actinomycetes > Kitasatosporales > Streptomycetaceae > Streptomyces > Candidatus Streptomyces philanthi. Next base: position 2,506 of record NZ_JCANQV010000168.1, on the reverse strand, counting down.
CCCTGGATGTGGTGCTGGCCGGGTTGAAGCGGCTGGAGTACCGGGGGTACGACTCGGCCGGGGTGGCGGTGCTGGCGGACGGGCAGCTGGCGGCGGCCAAGAAGGCGGGCAAGCTGGCCAATCTGGAGAAGGAGCTGGCGGAGCGGCCGCTGCCGACCGGGACGACGGGTATCGGGCACACTCGGTGGGCCACGCACGGCGGGCCCACCGACGCCAACGCCCACCCGCATTTGGACAACGCCGGGCGGGTCTCGGTCGTCCACAACGGCATCATCGAGAACTTCGCCGCGCTGCGCGCCGAGCTGACCGACCGGGGGCACGAGCTGGCGTCCGAGACGGACACCGAGGTCGTCGCGCATCTGCTGGCCGAGGCGTTCTCCTCGTGCGGGGAGCTGCCCGAGGCGATGCGGCAGGTGTGCCGCCGGCTTGAGGGCGCGTTCACGCTGGTCGCGGTGCACGCGGACGCGCCGGACGTGGTCGTCGGCGCCCGCCGCAACTCGCCGCTGGTGGTCGGTGTCGGCGAGGACGAGGCGTTCTTGGCCTCCGACGTCGCCGCGTTCATCGCGTACACCCGTGAGGCGATCGAGCTGGGGCAGGACCAGGTCGTCGAGGTGCGCCGGGACGGGGTGACCGTCACCGACTTCGACGGCGCGCCGGCGGAGGTCCGCGAGTTCCACGTCGACTGGGACGCCTCGGCCGCCGAGAAGGACGGCTACGACTACTTCATGCTCAAGGAGATCGCCGAGCAGCCGAAGGCGGTCGCCGACACCCTCCTCGGGCGGATCGACGAGTCCGGGGTGCTGTCGCTGGACGAGGTGCGGATTCCGCCGTCCGTGCTGCGCGAGGTCGACAAGGTCGTCATCGTCGCGTGCGGCACGGCGTACCACGCGGGCATGATCGCCAAGTACGCGATCGAGCACTGGACGCGGATTCCGTGCGAGACGGAGCTGGCGAGCGAGTTCCGCTACCGCGACCCGATCCTGGACCCGCGGACGCTGGTGATCGCCATCAGCCAGTCCGGCGAGACCATGGACACCCTGATGGCGCTGCGGCACGCCCGTGAGCAGGGCGCGAAGGTGCTCGCCATCTGCAACACCAACGGCTCGACGATCCCGCGCGAGTCGGACGCCGTGCTCTACACGCACGCCGGGCCCGAGGTCGCCGTCGCGTCCACCAAGGCGTTCCTGACGCAACTGGTGGCCTGCTACCTCGTCGCGCTGTACCTGGGGCAGGTGCGCGGGACGAAGTGGGGCGACGAGATCCAGGACGTGGTGCGGGAGCTGGCGGCCATCGGTACGCAGGTCGAGCAGGTCCTCGGCACGATGGAGCCGGTGCGGGAACTGGCGCGCGGGCTGGCCGACAAGAACACCGTGCTGTTCCTCGGGCGGCACGTCGGCTACCCGGTCGCCCTCGAAGGCGCGCTCAAGCTCAAGGAACTCGCGTACATGCACGCGGAGGGCTTCGCGGCCGGCGAACTCAAGCACGGGCCGATCGCGCTGATCGAGAACGACGTACCGGTGGTCGTCGTGGTGCCGTCGCCGCGCGGGCGCTCCGTGCTGCACGACAAGATCGTGTCGAACATCCAGGAGATCCGGGCCCGGGGCGCCCGCACCATCGTCATCGCGGAGGAGGGCGACGAGGCGGTCGTCCCGTACGCCGACCACCTGGTGCGTATCCCGCGGACGCCGACGCTGCTCCAGCCGCTGGTGTCGACCGTGCCGCTCCAGGTCTTCGCCTGCGAGCTGGCGACGGCCCGCGGCAACGAGGTCGACCAGCCGCGCAACCTCGCCAAGTCGGTGACGGTGGAGTGATCATCGGGGTCGGGATCGACGTCGCCGAGATCGAACGGTTCGACGCGGCGCTGCGGCGGACACCGGAGCTGGCCCACCGGCTGTTCCTCGAACGGGAACTGACGCTGCCGAGCGGGGACCGCCGTGGCATCGCCTCCCTCGCGGCGCGGTTCGCCGCGAAGGAGGCCGTCGCCAAGTCCCTCGGCGCGCCCGCCGGGCTGCACTGGACGGACGCCGAGGTGTACGTCGAGGACAGCGGGCAGCCCCGGCTGCGGGTCCGTGGCACGGTCGCGGCGCGGGCGGAACAACTGGGTGTGCGGCACTGGCATGTGTCGCTCAGTCATGACGCCGGGGTGGCCTCGGCCGTGGTGATCGCGGAGGGGTAGGTCCTGGCGGCGCGTGTCGCGGGGCGTGCAGCGTCGTCCGTCCGTCCCGCGACACGCCCCCGCGCCGGGGCTCGCGCCGGTGCGCGTCCGTGGCGGCGCCCGGGTGTGAGACTGGCCCCATGAGGACTGCCTATCGCGTGGAGACCGTGCGGGCCGCCGAGCGTGCGCTGATGGCCCGGTTGCCCGAGGGGGCCCTGATGCGGCGGGCGGCGGCCGGACTCGCCGTGGCCTGCGGCGAGTTGCTGGGACGGGTCTACGGGGCCCGGGTCGTGCTGCTCGTCGGCAGCGGTGACAACGGCGGGGACGCGCTCTACGCGGGGGCGCGGCTGG